>CALMWD010000344.1 GCA_937873105.1 uncultured Rhodanobacteraceae bacterium | reverse complement strand
AAGAACGCTGGGCGGCGCCGCGCATCCACGGCCGCAAGAAGCGCCAGGTGCTGGCAATGTTTGCTGAAGGCGCTCGAATTTGATCCAGATCGTGAGCGACATCGCACCAGAGGGAAGCCTGGAAGAAGCGCCGAATGGCAGCGAATCGGACGTGCGCTCGAGCCCCGAATCAAGGCCGAATAGAAGGCGGCGATCGAACCGAGAAGGCGAGCCAAATCGTTATCCGGTGCGGGTTCTGCGCCTTAGATCGCTACATTCTGCACGAAAACCGAGATCACCCCGGCTCGCGGGTCGGCGCCGGGGAAACCTGGGGCGGCGTTCCCGCGTTGCCGATCGACGCCGCCGAATGGGCGGCGATCAAGCAGCGGATCGCCGCGCCCGGACTCAGCGCGCCTTCTGGCTGAAGGCGACGCTGCCGAGGATCAGCGTGGCCGCGATCGCCATCGGCACGGTCAAGGGTTCGCCGAGCAGCAGCCAGGCCCAGGCCACCGCGAACAGCGGCACCAGGTAGGTCACGGTGACTGCCCGCGCTGCGCCGATGCGCACGATCAGCCGGTAGTAGATCGCATAGGCCGCGCCGGTGCAGAGCGCGCCCAGGGCCAGCGTCGACAGCCAGGCCCGCGTCGAGGGCGTCGTTTCCGGCCAGTGCGCGAGCGCGAACGGCAGCAGTTCGAGGCTGGCGCAACTCAGGGTGACCGCGGCGACCGCGATCGGCGGCATGCCGACCAGGCGGCTGCGGATCAGGTTCGCGCCGATGCCGTACAGCAAGGCCGCGCCGGTGCCGGCCAGCACCGCCATGCCGATGCTGGCGCCGGCCGTCTTGGCGCCGGCCAGCACGACCACGCCCGCAAATCCGGCGAACAGGGCGACGCCGCGGCGCAGGCCGATCTTTTCGCCATAGAACAGGAAGGCGATCAGGGCCGTGAACAGCACCGCCATGGCATTGCAGATGGCGCCGATGCCGGCCGGGGCACGTTGCGCCGCGTAGGCGAACAGGGCGAAGGGCACCGCGGAATTGATCGCGCCGAGCAGGGCCAGCATCGGCCAGACCCGCGGCGGGAACATCTGCCGCGATCGCCACAGGAAGGGCAGCAACACGAGTGCGCCGAGCGCCAGACGCATCTCGGCCAGGGCGAGCGCGCCGAACTCCGGCGCGGCGACGCGCTGGAACATGAAGCTGGCGCCCCAGATCGCTCCCAGCAGGGTGAGTTCGACGCCGCTCAACCAGTCGCGTGCGGGCTTCTCGAAGGCGGCCTCAGCCGTGGTGCTCATCTGTCACAAACTCGATTTGGTCAGGTCCGGGATTTTCCGGATTGCCGAATCGCGCGCAAACGCATACTTTCGTCGTCAGACACAAGCGTGATTTGAGGCTGGCATGACCTTGCGCACGGAGTTTCTTTCGGCACTGGCCGCGTTCGAGTCGGCGGCGCGGCACCAGAATTTCGCACGCGCCGGCGACGAGCTGCACCTGACCGCGAGCGCGGTCAGCCACCACGTGCGCAAGCTCGAGGCGCGACTCGGCGTGGCCTTGTTCCAGCGCCATGCGCGCGGGGTCTCGCTGACCGCCGAGGGCCGCCGTCTCGCCGATTCGGCGAGCAGCGCCATGGCCGACATGGAAAGTGTCGCCGGCGCCCTGCAGGGCGCGCCGGGCGAAGGCGAACGCGTGCGGGTGAGCACCCTGCATTCGCTGACCTACACCTGGCTGATGCCGAGGCTGTCCGATTTCGCGGCCCGCCATCCCGACATCCGGCTCGGCATCGACACCGAGGTCGGACTCACCCGTTTCGAGGACGGCGGCGCCGACCTCGCCATTCGCCACGGTCCCGGCCATTGGCCCGGCCTGACCGCGCACCACCTGATGGACGACGCCTTGTTCCCGGTTGCCGCGCCCGGGTTCGCGACACGTCATGGGATCGATACACCGGCGCGGATCGCCGGCCTGCCGCTGATCCACGATCTCGCGCGACAGGGCTGGCACGACTGGTTCCGGCATGCCGGCGTGGCGGTCGCCCGCATCGAGGAACGCTTCGTCTTCAGCGACACCACCGACGCGCTCGAAGCCGCCGCCTGCGGCCTCGGCGTGGCGCTGGCGCGCGAGAAGATCGCCGCACCGGACCTGGCGCGCGGCCGCCTGGTCGAACTGCCGGGGCCGCGGCTGCCGACGCGCTGGCAGTACTACGTCGTCTATCCCGCGCATCGGCGGCTGCGACCGGCGGCGCGCAGCTTCGTCGACTGGATCCTGACGCAGCGTTGACGCCTCAGTCGGCGCAGACGATGCGATCGCGCCCGCTGCGCTTGGCGGCGTACAGCGCCGCGTCGGCCCGCTCGACCAGTCGCGTCGGCGCGGTGTCGGCAAGGGCCGGCATCGTGGCCACGCCGATGCTCAGGGAAACCCGACCCGACGCGACATGGGCATGGGGCAGGCCGCGGGCCGCGACGGCATCCCGCAGACGCTGCGCAAGCGCACGCGCGGGCGCTTCCGCGGTCGCCGGCAGCAGCACCGCGAACTCCTCGCCGCCATAACGCGCCGGCAGGGCGTCGGGTTCGCGAACGGCGTCGGCGATGGCGGCCGCGACCTCGCGCAGGCACTGGTCGCCGGCGATGTGGCCGTAGCCGTCGTTGTAGGCCTTGAAGTGGTCGATGTCGATCATCAGCAATCCGACGATCGCGCCGTTCTCGCGTGCGGCCGTCCAGGCTTGCTCCAGGCACGCGTCGAAACAACGTCGGTTGGCGATGCCGGTCAGGCCGTCGCGCTGCGCCTGCAGTTCCATGGCGCGATACGCCTCGCGCAACTGCGCGTTCGTCGACTCCAGCCGTTGCAGCAAGTCGGCGGCGTGCAGGGCACCGCTGATCTGCGACGCCACGGTCTCGAGCAGGTCGCGCTGTCCGTCGAAAGCGTTGGGACGCAGGCTTTCGACGTTCAGCACGGCGAGCACCCGTCCGTCATGGACGATCGGAACGCACAACTCCGAGCGCGTGCCGCCCAGCGTGTCGATCACCAGAGGATGGTCGCGCGTGTCGGGAATGTCGACGGTTTCGCCATGCGCGGCGACGTGGCCGACCACCCCGGAGCCGAGCGCGCGCCGATAGCCCACGCTCACTTCGCTGGGGATGGCGGCGCGCACGGCGTCGCAGACGAACTCGCCGCGGACGCGATCGATGCCGGCGAAGGCGATGAATTCCCAGCCGAACTCGTCGTGCAGGGCATCGACGATCCGCTGCAGCATCGGGCGCAGCGCGATGTCCTGCAGCGCGATGCGCGAGATGCGGTTCAAGGCGGCGAGTTGTTGCAGTGCGTCTCTGCTCATGGTTGCGCCTTCGTCGCGAATCGCGACCACAGGAATTGCGCGAGCCATTCGACGCCGAGCTTGACCAGCGCGAACGCGACCAGGATGGCCTGCGGCGATTCGGCCGACAGCGCCAGGAAGCCGCCGCCGATGACGATCAGGTGCAGCACCAGCACGCGTGCATAGGGCTCGGCCATGAGTCGGCCGGGCGTGGTGTGCTTCCAGGCCTCGCGGGCACGCCAGGTGGCGCGGTAGCCGGCGTACTGCGTCGCCGCGATGGCCAGCGCCGACCAGCCCCAGCCGGGTCCGGCCTGCCACACCCCGCCCATCACCAGGCCGAAAAACACCAGCACCAGGATGCCGTGCACGCCGGTGAAGATGCCGTAGTGCATCGCGAAGAAGGCGCTCAGGGCGAGTCCGTCGTCGCGTGTCGGCTGGGCGCGTTCGCAGTCGCGGATGCGCAGGTACTG
>CALMWD010000343.1 GCA_937873105.1 uncultured Rhodanobacteraceae bacterium | reverse complement strand
GCGAATCGAAGATGTCGGCGTGGTCGAACTCGAGGTTGTTGAGGATGGCGATCTCGGGCCGGTAGTGCACGAACTTGGACCGCTTGTCGAAGAAGGCCGTGTCGTACTCGTCGGCTTCGACGACGAAGGCCGCGCCTTCGCCCAGGCGCGCCGAGACGCCGAAATTCTCCGGCACGCCGCCGACCAGGAAGCCGGGCCGCGCGCCGCAGGCGTCGAGGATCCAGGCCAGCAGGCTGGTGGTCGTGGTCTTGCCATGGGTGCCGGCGACGGCGAGCACGCGTTTCGACGCCAGCACCCGCTCGCCCAGCCATTGCGGCCCGGAGATGTAGCGCAGGCGCTCGTTGAGGGCGTGCTCCATCGCCGCGTTGCCGCGCGAGATGGCGTTGCCGACGACGACGAGGTCCGGCGCCGGCTGCAGGTGTTCGGCGCGATAACCCTGCATCAGCGTGATGCCGAGCTGTTCGAGCTGGGTGCTCATCGGCGGGTACACGTTCTGGTCGCTGCCGGCGACGGTCTCGCCGAGTTCGCGCGCCAGGGCCGCGATGCCGCCCATGAAGGTGCCGCAGATGCCGAGGATGTGCAGGTTCATTTCAGGCCTTGGGCGAGCAGCAGGGCGATGACGAATTCGGCCGCGGCGATCATCAGCACCAGGCCGAGCGCGCGCGGCCAGACGATGTCGAGCGCGTGGCGCAACACGTGCACGCGCAAGGCCAGGTACCAGATGAACAGCGGCAGGCTCATGGCCATCAGCAGGGCCTGCAGCGGGCGCATGTCCTCGGGGCGTTCGGGCATGGGCAGGATGCCGGCGAGCAGGCCGAGCGTCAGTGCCGACAGGACCACGCGGATCAGCAGCAGCGCGGTGGCGGTCTGCACGAAGCGCGCCGACTTGCCGGAGACGCGCAGCAGGCCGTGGACGAGCAGCAGGGCGACGCCGTTGTTCAGCGCCACGAGCAGCGGATCGCCGGACGCGCCGGTCAATGCGCGCGCGGCGCCGGCGTCGAGCAGGATCATCGCGACGAACATCAGGACCAGGGCGGTCGGCGAATAAGGCAGGTCGGCCGGGCTGCGCCGGAACATCAGCAGGTCGCGCGCCAGCATGAACCAGGCGTTCATCTCAACGCTCCGGCGATGGCATGATGGAACGATGGAGATCGAGGAACTCGTCGTCGATGCGCGCGGATTGCGCTGCCCGCAGCCGGTGCTGCAGGCGCGCGCGGCCCTGCGCGGGCTGGCGCCCGGCGCACGCATCGTGCTGCTGGCCACCGATCCGTTGGCGAGCGTCGACGTGCGCGCGTTCTGCCTGCGCGCCGGCCACCAGTGCATCGCGGAAGAGGACGCCGGCGATCATCTGCGCTTCACGCTCGCGCGCGGCGGTTGAGTCAGGCTGCGGACCGGACCGCAGCGAGGATGCGCGCGGTGACGTCGGCCAGGGCGCCGACGCCGTCGACGTCGACCAGCTTGCCGGCGCGCGCATAGAACTCGGCGACCGGCGCGGTCTGCTCGGCGTACACGGCGAGGCGGCCGCGCACGACCTCCGGATCGTCGTCCTTGCGGCCCTGTTCGGCGAAGCGCTTGGCGCAGCGCTCGAGGATGGCCTCGTTCGGCACGTTCAGCTTGATCACGACGTCGAGCGGCTGCTCGATCCGCGCCAGCAGGGCGCCGAGCGCGTCGGCCTGGGCCAGGTTGCGCGGATAACCGTCGAGGATGAAGCCGGGCTTCGCGTCCTCTTCGGCCAGGCGATCTTCGAGCATGCCGAGCACGAGGTCGTCGGAGACGAGCTGGCCGGCTTCCATCACCGCCTTGGCCTTCTGGCCAAGTTCGGTGCCGCGCGCGACATGGCCGCGCAGCAGGTCGCCGGTGGAAATGTGCGGGATGCCGAAGGTGTCCTTGAGGATTGCCGCCTGCGTGCCCTTGCCGGAGCCGGGCGCGCCGAAAAACACGATGCGCATGAGTAGTCCAGAACGGTCGAACCGGCCAGAAAACAAGGCTGGACGCGGCTCGGGTGGAAAGGATGGGGTCACCGTAGCGGCTGGCCTGCCTTGCGTCAATGAAGCGTTCCGGGCAGCGTTCACGCTGGAAAATCAAACGCTTGAACCGGGCAGGCGGTCTGCTCGATAGTCGGCGCGACCAAAGTCGAAGAAGAAGGAGAAGCACATGGGCGCAGGGAACCTGCTGTACGCGCAATCGGGCGGTCCGACCGCCGTCATCAACGCCACCGCGGCCGGCGTCATCGACGCCGCACGCAAGCACAGGAAGGCCATCGGCAAGGTCTTCGCCGCGCGCAACGGCATCCTCGGCGCCCTGCGCGAGCAGCTGTACGACCTCTCGGGTTTCGACGCAAAGATGACGCGACAGTTGCGCGCCACGCCGGGCAGCGCGTTCGGATCGTGCCGCTTCAAGCTCAAGGGCATCGAGGACAGCCGCGCGCACTACGAGCGCCTGATCGAGGTCTGCCGTGCCCACGACATTCGTTATTTCCTCTACAACGGCGGCAACGATTCCGCCGATACCGCGAACAAGATCTCGCAGATCGCCTCGCAGCTCGGCTACGGGCTGCACGGCATCGGCGTGCCGAAGACGGTCGACAACGACCTGGTGATCACCGACAACTGTCCGGGTTTCGGCTCGGCCGCGAAATACACCGCGATCTCGATGCTGGAAGCGAGCATCGACGTCGAGGCCATGTACGAATCCTCGACCAAGGTGTTCGTGCTCGAGGTGATGGGGCGCCATGCCGGCTGGCTGGCCGCGGCCGCGGGGCTCGCCGGCAAGAAGGCGGACGAGCCGCCGCAGATCATCCTGTTCCCGGAAGTGCCGTTCGAGGAAGCGAACTTCCTGGCCGCGGTGAAGCGCAGCGTCGACCGCAACGGCTATTGCGCGATCGCGGTGTCGGAAGGCGTGCGTTACGCCGACGGCCGGCTGCTGGCCGAAGCCGGCACGCGCGACGCCTTCGGGCACGCCCAGCTCGGCGGCGCCGGCGAACTGATCGCGAAACTGGTCAAGGACAAGCTCGGCTACAAGTACCACTTCGCGGTGCCCGACTACCTGCAGCGCTCGGCGCGCCACATCGCCTCGAAGACCGACGACGAGCAGGCCTACGCGGTCGGCCAGGCCGCGGTGCAGTACGCCGCCGCCGGCATGAACGCGGTGATGCCGACGATCCGCCGCGTCTCCGGCAAGCCCTATCGCTGGACCATCGAACCGGCCCCGCTCGCGAAGATCGCGAACCACGAGAAGATGATGCCCAAGAACTTCATCCGCGCCGACGGCTACGGCATCACCGCCGCCTGCCGCAACTACCTCGAACCGCTGATCGCCGGCGAAGCCTATCCGCCGTATGCGAACGGCATCCCGACCTACCTGCGCGTGCCGAAGAAATTCGTCAAGCGCAAGCTGGCCGAGTATTCGATCGCGGACAAGTAGTACGTTCCGCGCGTCGGCGTGCAGGTTCGACCATGTTGCTGATGGCGACCGCCAGCTGCGATGCCTCACCCATGGCGCTTTCGGCCGAGGAAGCGATCCGCGTCGCGGCCATCGCCAGGCCATTGCGGCGTCGCCAGTTCGTCGCGGGTCGGATGTTGTTGCGGACGATGCTGGC
>CALMWD010000342.1 GCA_937873105.1 uncultured Rhodanobacteraceae bacterium | reverse complement strand
TGATGTACACCTCGGGGTGGCCGAAGAACCAGAACACGTGCTGGAACAGCACCGGGTCGCCGCCACCGGCCGCGCTGAAGAAGCTGGTGCCGAAGTGGATGTCGAACAGCATCATCGTGACCGCGCCCGCGAGCACCGGCATCACGGCGATCAGCAGGAAGGCGGTGATGAACCAGGTCCAGACGAACATCGGCATCTTCATGTAGGTCATGCCCGGGGCGCGCATGTTCATGATCGTGGCGATGATGTTGATCGAGCCCATGATCGAGGACATGCCCATCAGGTGCACGCCGAAGATGAAGAACGTGACCGTTTCCGGCGCGTAGGTCGTCGACAACGGCGCATAGAAGGTCCAGCCGAAGTTCGGCGCGCCGGCTTCGGTGAACAGCGTCGCGGCGAGCATGGCGAACGCGAACGGCAGGATCCAGAAGCTCCAGTTGTTCATGCGCGGCAGCGCCATGTCGGGCGCGCCGATCATCAGCGGGATCATCCAGTTGGCCAGGCCGACGAAGGCCGGCATCACCGCGCCGAACACCATCACCAGGCCGTGCACCGTGGTCATCTGGTTGAAGAAGTGCGGATCGACGAACTGCAGCCCGGGCTGGAACAGTTCGGCGCGGATCACCATCGCCAGGCTGCCGCCGATGAACAGCATGGTCAGCGAGAACAGCAGGTAGAGCGTGCCGATGTCCTTGTGGTTGGTGCTGAACAGCCAGCGCGCGAGGCCGCGCGGCTTGTGGTCGTGGTCATGCGCGTGACCTGCAGCGCCGTGCGCGTCCAGGGTGCCGGTGATCTGGGTGCTCATCGTTCATTCCCCCTTCTCGATCGCGGCCGTGATGTCGGCCGGCTGCACCATGTCGCCCTTGGCGTTGCCCCAGGCGTTGCGCTCCCAGGTGATGACGGCCGCGAGCTCCTTCGCGCTCAACTGCTTGCCGAAGGCCTGCATCGCGGTGCCGGCCTTGCCGAACAGCACGATGTGGATGTGCGCGGCAGGGTCGCCGGTGGCGATCGCGCTGCCCTTCAGGCCCGGGAACACGCCGGCGAGGCCTTCGCCATTGGGCTGGTGACAGGCCACGCAGGCGCTGTCGTAGACCTTCTGGCCGAGCGCCATCAGCTCGTCCATCGCCATCGGCCCGGCGGTTGCAGCCTCGGCCTTGGCCTGCTCGGCAGCGGCCACCTGCTGGGTCGCCCAGGCCTCGAAGTCCTCGGGCGTCTTCACGTCCACCGCCACCGGCATGAAGCCGTGGTCGCGACCGCACAGCTCGGCGCACTTGCCGTAGTACAGGCCGGGCTTGTCGACCCGCGCCCAGGTCTCGTTGATGAAGCCGGGCACCGCGTCCTTCTTGATCGCGAAGTCGGGCACCCACCACGAATGGATGACGTCGTCGGCGGTGAGCAGGAAGCGCACCTTCTTGCCGGTGGGCAGCACCAGCGGCTTGTCCACCGCCATCAGGTAGTCCGGATCCTTCTCGGCCTCGTTGGAGATCTGCACGCGCGGCGTGGCGAGCACGGAGTAGAACTCAATCGGGTAGTCGAGATACTTGTAGTGCCACTTCCACTGCGAACCGGTGACCAGCACGGTGAGCTCGGAAGCCGAGGCGTCTTCCATCGCGACCAGCGTGCGCGTGGCCGGCACCGCCATCGCCACCAGGATCAGCACCGGGATCGCGGTCCAGATGATCTCGATCTTCATGCTGCCGTGGAACTGCGCCGGCACCACGCCCTTTGACTTGCGGTGATGGACGATGGACCAGAACATCAGGCCGAACACGATCGCGGCGATGACGACGCAGATGTAGAAGATCGTCATGTGCAGGTCGAAGACCTGCTGGCTGAGTTCGGTGGCGCCGCGCGTCATGTTGAAGCGCTGTTCCTGCGCGCCCGCCGGCAGACTGGCCGCGAGCAGTGGCGCCGTGACCAGGGCGTTATTCAGATGCGTCCTCGCTTGCCTCGACCCGGATGATGAATGGTGTCTCACTGCCGACCCCCTCTTATCGTTATGGGTGTACTGCCGCTACAACGGTGCAACTGAAGTTCTGAAGCTCCCTGTGTCCCTTGGCGATGCCGGCGAGGTCGCGGTGCGTCGCCGCCTTTCGTCCTTCGCCTGTCCCAACGCTGACCGTGATGGCCACGACAAGCGGAAGTTTAGATTCAATATAAACCTCACCCGGGGAAAGGCAAGGCTTGACGCGAACGAACGCGAGATCGATTCCGATTCGCTGTATTGACCACGCAAAGCAGGGTCGGGATCAATCGGGGAATACCTGCACCTCGCACGGCTTCGCGGCCCCGAGTGCGTCGCGGGTGAGCACCAGGACACCTGGTACGCCACCCCGGCAAGAAAAACGGCGGCCCGCGGGTCGCCGTTTTTCATGTCATCGATCGACGGGTTTCAGCGCTGGAAGCGCTCCTCGGCGATCGCGTCG
>CALMWD010000341.1 GCA_937873105.1 uncultured Rhodanobacteraceae bacterium | reverse complement strand
CACGACTTCGAATCCAGCCCGCGACAGCGATGCGATTGCCTCGATGCTGCCGGGAATCGGCAGCCACGCGTCCACGCTCCTGATGTAGTCGTCGGAATCGAAATTGATCACGCCGTCGCGATCCAGCAGCACGAACTTCATGCGCTTACCGCCAGCAACGAAATATCCGCCACTCCAAGGAACGCTTCGCGCAAGCGTGCCAGCAGGGCAAAGCGATTAGCGCGCAGCCGAGCGTCGTCGCAGTTCACCAGTACCTTGTCGAAGAAGTCATCTACCGCTGCGCGCAGCCCCGCGAGCTCGCGCAGCACACCCGCATAGTCGCCGTTGGCGAGCAGTGGTTGCGTCAGCGACGTGCGATTGTCGAGGTCCGCGGCCAGCACGACTTCTGCCGGTTCCTGCAGCAACGCGCTGTCGATGGCAACGGGAATATCGCCGGACGCCTGCTTCGCGAGGATGTTCGCCACGCGCTTGTTCGCCGCGGCCAGTGCGGCGGCCTCGGGCAGCGCGGTGAATTCCGCCACCGCGCGCACGCGCCGATCGAAATCCAGCGGTCGCGTCACATTGCGCGCCTGCACGGCCAGGAAGCACTCGACCGCGATGCCGGCGTCGCCATACCACGCGCGCAGGCGCTCGAAGATGTAGTCGCGCACGCTGTCGACGACGGTGTCGCGTTTCGCGAGTTTCGCGTGCCCGTTCGCCGCCAGCGCCAGCAGCGGCTGAAGGTCGAGCGCGAGGTTGTTCTCGATGATCGTGCGCAGCAGGCCGAGCGCGGCGCGGCGCAGCGCGAAGGGATCGCGCGAACCGGTTGGCGGCTGGCCGATGCCGAAGATACCGGTCAGCGTGTCGAGGCGATCGGCCAGCGCCAGCGCGATGCCGACCTTGCCCTGCGCCAGCGCATCGCCGGCATGGCGCGGCAGGTACTGTTCGGTGAGCGCCTGCGCGACCGCGGGATCCTCGCCGTCGTGCAGCGCGTAGTAGCTGCCCATGATGCCCTGCAGTTCATCGAACTCCAGCACCATCTCGGACACCAGGTCCGACTTGCCGAGCACCGCGGCGCGCGCGCACAGCGAAGGATCGGCGCCGAGTTCCGTGCCGATCGCGCGCGCGAGCGCCGCCACGCGCTCGGTCTTGTCCCAGAGACTGCCGAGTTCGGTCTGGAACACGATGTTGCGCAGGCGTTCGCGCCGTGCTTCCAGCGTGGACTGCTTGTCCTGCGCGAAGAAGAACGCGGCATCGGTCAGGCGTGGACGGATCACGCGCTCGTTGCCGTCCACCACCTTCCGCGCATCGCTGCTGTCGATGTTCGACACCGTGATGAAATACGGCAGCAAAGCGCCGCTCGCATCCACTAGGTGGAAGTATTTCTGGTGCTGCTTCATCGAGCAGATCAGCGCTTCGGCCGGCACCCCCAGGAAGCGTTCCTCGAAGCGGCCCGCCAGCGCGCGCGGCCACTCGACCAGGCTGCTCACTTCGTCCAGCAATGCTTCGTCGATGACGGCGATGCCGCCGAGTTCG
>CALMWD010000340.1 GCA_937873105.1 uncultured Rhodanobacteraceae bacterium | reverse complement strand
TGCTACGCGATGACCGACGCCGGCATCGAAGAGATCTACTCGATCGTCGCCGCCGCGCTCGCGCACGGACACCGCCGCGTGCAGGTGCAAGCCCTGCTCTTCCGCTTCGATGCCGGCTGGGAAAGCGAACACGCGGCCTCGCCCTGGCTCGGGTTCTGGCGCGACCTCGCGGCCATCGATGCACGCTGCGAGACGGATCGGGTCCCACCCGATGTGCGTGTGGAGCGCAAGCGTTACGCTTTGTGAGGCGCGGACTCGATGCCCTTCGACAAGCTCAGGGCGAATGGTGCTCCGCTATCCCCTTCCGCCACCGATACACCGCATAACCGCCCGCAAACAGCAGGGCCAGAGCGGCCGGCACGTACAGCGTCGCGTAGTCGATGCGGGCGAACAGCAGGGCGCTGGCGTAGCCGCCGGCGAAGAACGCCGAGATCACGATCAGGCAGAGTTGCAGGCGGCGGCGGTCGTAGCCGGAGCCGCGCAGCACGTGACCCAGGGTGATGCCGAGGTCGGTGAACATGCCGGTGAGGTGCGAGGTGCGCAGCACGGTGCCGCTGTAGGTCGTGGCCATCGCGTTCTGCAGGCCGCAGGCAATGCCGACGAGATAGATGCCGAGCGCGTCGTGGCGCATCAGCAATTGCGCGGCCGCGACCAGCAAGGCCGCCTCGATGACCAGGGCGATGCCGTAACGACGCCCGAGCCGCAAGGCGCTGTGGCGCAGCAGCAGCCCGCTCAACATCGCGCCGAACACGAAGGCGGCGATGATCGACAGCCAGTGCAGGGCCATGGCCGCATTGCGCTCGGCCAGGGCCATCGCCAGCAGCGAGGTGGTGCCGGTCAGGTGGCTGATCGCCTGCGGCTCGAAGCTCAGGAAGCCGACGACATTCATCATGCCGGCCATGAAGGCCAGCCACCATGCCCAGATCCAGACCCAGGTCGGCAGTTTCGAGATCATCCCCCGAATCTAGCGCGAGGACGGGCGCGCCGGCACCGCTAGACTGTGGCGAAACGCGGGAGGCGGAGATGGATCAGGCGACGATCGAGTCCTGGGTGCGCGATTGGCCGGGCGTGACCCGGGAGATCAAGTGGCACGACGACCTGGTGTTCATGGTCGCCGGCAAGATGTTCTGCGTGTACTGCTTCCACGGCAAGAACCACGGCCAGGTCTCGTTCAAGGTGGAAGACGAGCGCTTCCTCGAATTCACCGATCGCCCGCACATCATCCCGGCGCCGTACATGGCGCGCGCGCACTGGGTGTCGGTCCTCCCCTCGGCCGACCTGCCCGCCGAGGACATGCGCGCCCTGGTGCGGCACGCGTACGAACTGGTGCGCGCCAGGCTGCCGAAGAAGGTGCAGCGCGAACTCGGATCAGGCTGAACGCAGGCGCTTGCTGACGCGGACGATGCCGAGTTCGTCCGGGTGATGGCTGCGCTTGAATCCGAGTTCGTCGCAGACGGCCAGCATCGCCGAGTTCTCTTCGCGCACGTCGCCCCACAACACGTCGAGCCGGCGGCGGCGGGCGTAGTCGATCAGGCGCTTCATCAGGAAGATGCCGAGGCCGAGGCCGCCGATCTCGCGACCGACGATGATGGCGAATTCGGCTTCGCGGCGTTCGGGTTCGATGGCCAGGCGCGCGACCGCGCCGACCAGGGCCTCGCCGGCCGGCAAGGGCTCGGTCACCACCAGGGCGAATCCGCTGCGCCGGTCGAGTTCGCACAGCTGCCTGGCGAAGGCCGGCGTCATCTCGGTGATCGGGTGCAGGAAGCGCAGGCGCACTTCTTCCGGCGTCAGCCGCGCGAAGCTGCGGCGCAGCGGTTCGGCATCGATGGGCTCGATCGGCCGCATCAGCACCTCGCGGCCATTGGCCAGCCAAAGCCGTTCGCGCCAGGCGCCGATGCGTTCACGGCGGATCGGTGCGGGTCGTGCAGGCGATTGCAGTACGGCGTTCATCTCGGCGTCCATTATGCACCGCAGCATTCCGAGTCGATGCTCGGATTTTCCAGCAATGACAAGGATTACGGGATCATTCAGACCTGCAACAAGGTGCCACGACATTGCACTGCACCACAACGGCAGCGCCAGCGCTCCCGATCGGCGTCCGAGATCTCGTGGCTGAGGCCGAGCGCGTAGTCGAAACTGAGCTCCTCGCCCTGGCGGATCGGCCGCAACGTCTCGATGTAGACGCGGTCGCGGCGCGCGTCGCCGTCGATGTCGACCCAGATCACCGCCTCGCAGTTCGGGTCGCAACTGTGGTTGATGTAGCGGGCGCTGTTGCCGCCGGCGCAGCCGTCAATCAGCCAGTCCTCGTTGACCGCGAACAGATAGGTTTCGCCGAGGCCGCTGTTGTCGCCATGGCGGCGGAAGGCCTCGGCGCGGTCGATGCGTTCACCGCGGTATTCGAGCACGCGCGCCTGCGCCGGCAGGTCGACGTTCGCGAAGACGCCGCGGCCGTGGATCGGCGAGCGGCGCACGACGATGCGCGGCCGGCTCACAAGGCGACGCCGACGCCCAACGACCATCGCGCGTCGTCGAACTGGAAGCCCGGCTTCCACAGGGCCCAGCGCGCATCGACGAGGATCGGGTAGCGGTAGGGCGAGGCGCCGATGCGGCCTTCGGCCGAACCGATGACCCGGCCGCGTACGGTCAGGTAGCGCCCTTCGGGCGCGTCGAAGCGGCTCAGCCGCTGCGGCACGCGGATCGCGAAGCGTCCCTGCGTCGGCGCCTGCGTGATCGGGCGCTGGCGGCGATCGAGCGGATGCGCCAGCACCTCGATCTCGCTGCCCTCGCCATGCTCGCGCAGGCCGACGATCATGCCGCCCCAGATCACCTCGATGTCGCCGACGTCGGTGTCCGCAGCGACGTAGGCGGGCAGGTCGAGCCGCGCGCCTTCGGCCAGGAACGGCGCCGGCGCCGCGCAGGCTGCCAGCAGCGCGGCCAGCGCCGCAGCGATCAGTCCTCGACCAGCCATTCGAGCTTGAACTGCGCGTAGCGGCTCTGCGCCAAGGTGGTCGCCAGCGTCGGCAGGATCTCGGCCAGCGTGCGATCGAGCTTGTACGGCGCGTTGACGATGGCCATGCCGCAGCCGTTGAGGCGCAGGGCCGAGTTGTCCGGGTGCACGCAGATCTCGGCGACCAGCACCTTGCGCAGCCCGGATTCCTTCAGCCAGCGGTGGAACGGCAGCACCGACTGGCGCAACTTGATCGGATACCAGACCGCGTACACACCGTTGGCGAAACGCTTGTGCGCGGCCGCGAGCGCCTCCTCGATGACGCGGTACTCCAGCTCCTGCGCCTCGAACGGCGGGTCGATCAGGACCAGGCCGCGTTTCTCCGCCGGCGGCAACAGGGCCGACATCGCCTGGTAGCCGTCGCGCTGGTGCACGGCGACGCGGCCGTCGCGCGCGAACAGCTGGCGCAAGGATGCGACTTCCGCGTCCTGCACTTCGCAGAGCATCAGCCGGTCGTGGTCGCGCAGCAGCTGCGCGGCGATCAGCGGCGAACCGGGATAGGTCTGGCTGCCGTTCTGTGCGCGCACCAGGTTCAGGTAGGCGTGGACCAGGGTCGGCAGTCGCTCGGCCGCGAGCAGGCGCAGGACGCCGTCGCGGAACTCGCCGGTCTTCAGCGCCTCTTCCGAGGCCAGCGAATAGCGCCCGGCGCCGGCATGCGTGTCGAGCACGGCGAAGGGCGTCTGCTTGGCCTTCAGCGACTCGATCAGCGCGATCAGCACCACGTGCTTGAGCACGTCGGCGAAGTTGCCCGCATGATAGGCGTGGCGGTAGTTCATCGACCCTTTCCTTGGACGCGGCCGACGCCAGTATCGGCATGGCCGGCGCCGGACCGCAAGGGGCGGAAGCGACTCAGCCGACGAGCGCGAGGCTGCCGCGGGCCAGCGCGAGGCCGAGCACCATGGCCGCCAGCACGTCGCTCGGGTAATGCAGGCCGAGCACCACCCGCGACAGCGCGACCAGCAGGGCGAACGGCCACAGCAGCCATCCCAGCACCGGGAAGTGGTGCGTGGCAACCAGGGTGAACACGATCGCGTGCAGGGTATGCCCGGAGGGGAACGAGAACTCGTCGAGCGGCGCGACGTGCGCGGTGATGGCGCGGTGCCGGGCGAAGGGTCGCGGCCGCCGCGTATGGCGCTTCAGGGCGCGGTACAAGGCCAACGCGACCAGGCCGACCAGGGCGAGGTGCAAGCTCGCGTGCAGGCCGTCGAAGCCGGCGACCAAGCGCAGCGCGGCCATCAGGGTGTACCAGAACACCCCGTCGCCGAGCCGCCTGACCAGGGCGAAGCCGCGCCGCACCCGCGGACGCGCGCCATAGCGGTTCATGCTCAGGCAGAGCCGGAGTTCCGGCGCGGTGACCGGGCGGTCGAACCAGGACAGGGCACGCATCAGGCCAGCCTCCCGTGGGCCGGAACCGATTCCGACAGGATCCGCACCAGCGCTTCGGCGACGCCGCGCTGGCTCAGCCCGCGCACGGTGTCGAGCGCGGCCAGGGCGCAATGTCGGCGCAGCACGTCACGGGTCGCCAGCCCGACCGCCGCATGCACGAAGGCGTCCGCGTTCGCGAACGCCACCGAGGCGCCGGAATGACCGTCGCGCAGGTGCTCGCGCGCCGCGCCGTAGTCGAAAGCGACGGTGGCGACGCCGCTGGCCATCGCCTCCAGGGTCACGTTGCCGAAGGTTTCGGTCAGGCTCGGGAACAGGAACAGGTCGCCGGAGGCGAAGTGCGCAGCCAGATCGTCGCCGCGGCGCATGCCCGCGTAGACGAATTCGGGGTGCCGGGCGCGCAGGCCGGCCAGGGCCGGTCCGTCGCCGACGACGATGCAACGCGCGTCCGGACGCACCGCCTGGATGGCGTGGAAGGCGCGCGCCAGCAAGCCGAGGTTCTTCTCGGCGGCGATGCGTCCGACGTGGATCACCGCGAGTTGCCCCGGCTTCAGTCCCCACTGCGCGCGCAACGCTTCGTCGCGGCGGTCGGGATGGAACTGGCGCGTGTCGACCGCGCGCGCCAGATGGCGCACCTGGCGAAAGCCGCGCGTCTCGAGGAACTGCTGCAACTCGCGCGTCGGCACGAGCGTGGCTTGTCCGCGGTTGTGGAACCGGCGCATCCATGCGAACGCGATCGGCGTCAGCACGCCGGCGCCGTAGTGCGCGACGAACTCGTCGAAGCGGGTGTGGAAGCCGGTCGCGGCCGGGATGCCGAGCGCATTCGCGGCATTCAGCGCCGACCAGCCGAGCGGGCCTTCGGTGGCGATGTAGGCCGCGTCCGGACGCTGCGCGCGCCAGAAGTCGCGCAACGCCGCAGCGGCCGGCCAGCCGAAACGCAGGCCCGGGAAACGCGGCAGGGCCGCGCCGCGCACCCGTTGCTCGTGCACGCCGTGCGGCAGGGCCGGCGCGGCCGCGCCCGGTTGCGCCGGCCGCGTCAGCAACACCTCGTGGCCCAGCGCCGCGAGCTGCTCGACGAAGTTCTGCACGGTCAACGCGACGCCGTTGATCTCGGGCGGAAAAGTCTCGGTGACGACGGCGATACGCATGCGCTTCCCCGGTTTCGCGCAGGCTCGCAAGCCGGCTTGACGCCGCGATGAAACGGCGATGACGGCGCCGTGACGGCGACGGCGCGCACGGCCAGTCGCGCCGCGCGCACGGTCTGTCCCGCGTCACGTTTGTCCATCGGCGTGCTCGTTAGCATCGGCGGGTCCAGGAGGTCCGCCATGCTCAGAACCGTGTTGTGCAGTCTCGTCGTCCTTGCTTCCAGCATCGCCCACGCCGGCGAAGTGCCGCGCGGCAAGCTGCCGCGCCAGGTCGTGCCCACCGCCTACGCCGTCGACCTGCGCATAGACGCACGCGCCGACCGCTACAGCGGTGCCGTCGCGATCGATCTCGAGATCAAGGAAGCCACCGACCACTTCTTCATCCACGCCCGCGGCAGCACCCTCAAGGACGTGCAGCTGATCCGTGCGCGCATGGCGCCGCTCGCCGCGACCACCGAGTGGGTCGACGCCGCCGGCGGCACCGTGCGCGTGACCAGCCCGCGCAGCATGGAACCCGGACGCTGGCAGCTGCGCCTGGCCTTCGAAGCGCCCTACGACCAGCGCCTGCAGGGCGCCTACAAGGTCAAGACCGGCGGCCTCGACTACGTGATGACGCAGATGGAACCGCTCGGCGCGCGCAATGCCTTCCCGAGCTTCGACGAACCCGCGTTCAAGACGCCGTGGACGTTCACGATCACCGTGCCGAAGGGCGATACCGCGATCTTCAACACGCAGGAGACCGGCACCGAGGCGCTCGCCGACGGCTGGACGAAGCACACGTACGCGCAGACCCGGCCGCTGCCGAGCTACCTGATCGCGTTCGCGGTCGGCCCCTGGGAAGTGATCGAGTTCGACGCCATCCCGAAGACCGCGCTGCGCGATCGCCCGATCCCGCTGCGCGGCATCGCCGCGAAGGGCCAGAGCCAGCGCCTGAAGTACATGCTCGGCGAAACCGCGAAGATCACCATCGCGCTCGAGCAGTACT
>CALMWD010000339.1 GCA_937873105.1 uncultured Rhodanobacteraceae bacterium | reverse complement strand
GTTTCGAGCAAACGATGCGGCGGAATCAGGCCGAGACAGCGGCCCTCGTCGTCGACCACCACCAGGGCCGACTCGCGATGCTGCACGGCCTTCCAGGTCGCATGCTCGCGATCGATCCCGTGCGCGATATGCGGCGGATCGGCGTCCATCAGCGTCGCCAGCGCCACCTCGTCGGCGGCCGCCACCACGTCCTCGATCTGCAGCAGACCGAGCAGGCGCCGGGTCCCGCGTTCGACCACCGGAATGTCGGACACGCAGTCCCAGCGTCGCTCGCCGAGGCGCGCGCGCAGGTCGGCGACGCGTTCGTCGGGATGGGCGAACGGCACGGCGTCGGTCGCGAGCGAGGCCGCCGATTCGAAGGCCGCCGCTGCACCAATGCCGCCGGCGTCGCTCACGCATCCTCCTCGGTCAGTCGCCGCAGGTAGTCGTCGACGTCGACCTCGACCGAGCGCGGCCGCCGATGCAACAGGTCCTGGATGCGCTCGTTCTCGCTGGCACGCACCTCGGCGACGGTGCCCGTGGTCAGGATGTCGCCCTGGTCGAGCACGGTGATGCGGTCGGCGATGCGGAAGGCCGATTCGAGTTCGTGGGTGACGACGACGATGGTCATGCGCAGCGCGTCGCGCAGGCGCAGGATCAGCTCGTCGAGTTCGGCCGAGACCACCGGGTCGAGGCCGGCGCTCGGTTCGTCGAAGAACAGCAGTTCCGGATCCATGACGATGGCGCGCGCCAGGGCCGCGCGCTTGATCATGCCGCCCGAGAGCTGCGAGGGCATCAGGTCGTGGAAGCCGCCGAGGTTGACGAACTCGAGCTTGAGCCGCGACATGATGCGGATCGTGGTTTCGTCGAGCTGCGTGTGTTCGCGCAGCGGCAGGGCGACGTTGTCGCCGACCGACATCGAGGTGATCAGCGCCCCGCCCTGGAAGGACACGCCGAGCTTGCGCCGCACCGCCAGCAGTTCCTGCGCGCCGGCGCGGCCGACATCGACGCCGAGGATCCGGACCGTGCCCGACACCGGCCGTTGCAGGCCGATGATGTGGCGCAACAGGGTCGACTTGCCCGAGCCCGAGCCGCCCATGATCACGCGGATCTCGCCGCGGTTCACGCTGAAGTCGACGCCGTGCAGGATGCGCCGACGCCCGTAGAAGGCCTCCAGGCCGACGACTTCGATCAGCGGCGCGTTCGTCTCGTTCATCGGTTCAGGAAGAAGCTGAAGACCATGTCGGCGACGATCAGGGCCGTGATCGACAGGACCACGGCGCGCGTCGTGGCGCGGCCCACGCCTTCGGCGCCGCCGGTCACCGAGAAGCCGGTGGCGACGCCGATGACCGTGATCAGCAGCGCGAACACGATGCTCTTGGCCAGGCCTTCGTAGACGTCGCGCGGGGTCAGTTGCGACAGCGTCTGCGTCAGGTAGGTCTGCACGCTCATGTCCAGCATCGGCGCCGAATACATGGCCGCGCCGAGAATGGCGGCGGCGTCGGCGAGGACGGTCAGCACCGGCAGCATGACCAGCATCGCCAGCAGGGCCGGGGCAACCAGATAACGCACCGGGTCGATGCCCATGACGCCGAGCGCGTCCACTTCCTGCGACACCGACATCGAGCCGATGCGCGCCGCGAACGCGGAACCCGAGCGCCCGGCGACGAGGATGCCGGTGATCAGCACCCCGAATTCGCGCGTCACCGATTTCGCGACCGCAAGGACGACCTGGGACTGCGCGCCGAACTCGCGCAAGGTGGCGATGAACTGGATGGCCAGCATCAGGCCCACGGTGAAAGAGAGCAGCAACACGATCGGGATGGCGTCGACGCCGACCTGGCGCATCTGCTCGACCACGGCCTGCAGGCGCACCGGCTGGCCGCGCCGGCGGCCGGAGACCACGAACCCGACCGCTTCGCCCAGCAGCCCGGCGGCATAGCCGAGCGCATCCACCGCCATCACCGTGCGGCGACCGAGACGATTCAGCAGATGCAAGGCGTCGGCGATCATCCGCTGCGCGCCGCCCCGAGGTCGTCGTAGATCGGGAACACGCGATCGAGCCGCGCCAGTTCCAGCACCGCGCGCACGGCTTCGCTCGGTGCCAGCAGCGCGAAGCGGCCGCCCTTGCTGCGTGCATGCTGGAAGCCCTCGACCAGGGCGGCGATGCCGGAGGAGTCGATGTAGCTGACGCCATCCAGCTGCACCGCCAGGGCCTTCGCCTTGGCGTAGGCTTCGAGCACCTGGCGACGCACGTCCTGCGACCAGGACAGATCGACCTCGCCCCAGATGCGCAAGACCGCCCAATCGCCGTCGCGGCGCAATTCGCTGCCCTTGTCCGTCATGTCTTCCTCGTGCGCAGTCGTCGCACCATCGTCAGCACATTGCCGCAACGGCGCTTCAGCGGCCGCAGCCGCCAATGGTCCATGGTGTCGTCGATGATGTTGATGCCGAGCCCGCCCGGCCGGCATTCGCTCAGGTCGCGCGGCCGCACGCAACCGGGATCGACCGCCGGCGCGCGATCGCGCAGGCGGAAGCGCAGGCGCCCGCGATGGCGTGCGATGCGCAGCGCGATCGTGCCGTCGCCGCAACCGCGGTAGGCATGGCGGATGATGTTGGCGCAGGCTTCGTCGATCGCGAGCACGAGGCGCGCGACGACGCGCGATTCCATGCCCTGCGCCGACAAGGTGCGCTGCACCGCGGCGCGCACCTCGGCCAGCGACTCGGCCCGCGCCGGGAAGTCGAGGCGCAGCAGCGGCGGCGCGCTCATGCCGCGGCCTCGATCATCAGCAGGGTGGTGTCGTCGGACAGCGTGCGCCGGCGCAACTCCCCGACGATGCGGCGCAGTCGCGTCTCCGGCCGCCATTGGGCATGGCGCGCGACCAGGTCGACCACGCCGTCGACGCCGAGCACGCGCCGCGAAGCGTCGCGGGCGTCGGTGACGCCGTCCGAGAACAGGTACAGGCTGCGACCGGCCAAGGTCGCCTGCTGCACCGGAAAGTTCATGCCCGGCACGATGCCGAGCGGCGGTCCTTCGGCACGGAACAGTTCGCTGCCGGCAGGGCCGTGCACCAGCACCGGCGGAAAACCGGCATTGGCCCAGGTCGCGGTGCGCGTGGCCGGATCGTAATAACCGACCGCGACGCAGACGAAGGTGCCGCCTGCCACCGTCTCGCACAGGTCGTCGTTGGCGCGCGCCAGCCAGACCGAGGGCGAGAGTCCTTCCTTGCCGGCGAAGCGCAGCAGGCTGGCGCAACGCAGCATCAGGAAGGCGGCATCCAGCCCCTTGCCGGCGACATCGCCGACCGCGAAGCCGATGCGCCCGTCGGGCAGGTCGAAGTAATCGTAGAAGTCTCCGGAGATCTCGCTCGCCGGATGGTTCACGGCCAGGATCGGAAAGCCGCCGCGGCGGCGCTTCGGCAGCAGCGAACGCTGCATGCGCCGCGCCAGCTGAAGTTCGCGGCGGATGCGCGCGTGTTCGAGCAGGTCGGCGGTCAGGGCGGCATTGCTCGCCGCGAGCGCGGCCGGCGCCGCCAGCGCGCGCAGCAGGTCGCGGTCGGCCTCGTCGAACAGCGCGCCGTCACACTTGTTGATCACCTGCAGGACGCCGATCGGGCCGCGCGCCGTCATCAGCGGCGTGCCCAGCATGGACTGCGTGCGCACGCCGGTGATGCGATCGATGGCGCCGGTGAAGTCCGGATCGGTGGCGGCGTCGCGCACGATCTGGCACTGGCCGGTGGTGAGCGCACGGCCGACGATGCCGCGATCGGCCGGGATGCGCAGGCCCTGGATGTCGACCGGCCCGGCGCAGGCGCGGCAGACCAGTTCGCGGGTCGCGGCATCGAGCAGGAAAACCGCGCCGCCGAGCGCGCCGAGGGCGCCGACGATGCGCCCCAGCGCCAGGTTCAGCGCCGCGTCGAGGTCCAGGGTCGAGGCCAGCGACTGGGCGAGATCGGCGACCAGGGCCAGCGCCTGGTCGTTGGCGCGACGGCCGTTGCTGCGTTCGGTGAACGGCAGCGCGTTCATCTCAGGCGGCCGGGCGCTCGCGGCGTTTGCGCATGCCCCAGAGCGTCAGCAACGGGCCGTGCAGCACGTAGACCACGGCGATGCCGAGCAGCACGCGCGGCGGATCGACCACCAGCAGCACGATGATGCCGAGCGCCAGCGGGATCCAGATGAAGGGCACGCGCTCCGACTCCGGCTTGGCCTTGAAGCTCCAGTAGCGCAGGCGCGACACCATCAGGATGGCGGCGGTCAGGGTCACGCCGAGCGCGATGAAGGCGACGCGACTGCCCGGCACCGCATGGTCGTCCATGGTCCAGACGAAGGACATCATCAGCGCGGCCGAGGCCGGGCTGGCCAGTCCCTGGAAATAGCGCTTGTCGACGACGCCGACCTGGGTGTTGAAACGCGCCAGGCGCATCGCCGCGCAGGCGGTGTAGACGAAGGCCGCGGCCCAGCCGACCTTGCCCATGATCGCGCCGTAGGCCTTCAGCTCGATCAGGGCCCAGGCGTACATCACCACGCCCGGCGCCACGCCGAAGCTGACGAGGTCGGCGAGCGAGTCGTACTGCACGCCGAAATCGCTCTGGGTGTTGGTCATGCGCGCGATGCGGCCGTCGACGCCGTCGAGCAGGCCGGCCACGAAGACCGCGATCGCCGCCTCGGTGAACTTGCCGTTGAAGGCGGAGATGATCGCGAAGAAGCCGGCCATCATGCCGGCGGTCGTGAACAGGTTCGGCAGCAGGTAGATGCCGGGATGACGGGCGGGGACAACCGGGGATTCGCTCATGGGCCGAGTTTAGCGAAGCCGGCCCGGGTTCGCGTTACACTCGCCCCACTTTCAGGAGGCAAGGGCGATGAGAACCCAACTGGCAGTCCTCGTGTTCGCCGCTCTGGTGGCGGCGACTCCGGCAAGCGCGGAGAAGTATTACAAGTGGCAGGATGCCAACGGCACTTGGCACTACGGGACCAAGCCCCCGAAAGACCAGCAGGCCGAGGCACTGACCGTGCGAGCGAAGGCCGCATCCGAGACCGAAGAGGAAGCCGCGGAGCGCCTTCGCAAGGAGAAGGCGCGCAACGGCGTTCCGGTGGCTACCGCGGAGCAGTGTGCCAAGCTCCGTGAGAACCTGAAGGTCCTGGATACCGCGGTGTCGGTACGCGCCGACCGCGACGGCGACGGCGAGCCGGAAGAACTGTCGATGGAGGAGCAACGCGCCGAGGCGGAGCGCACGCGCAAGCAGATCGAGCGATTCTGCGACTGATCATGGCACTCAAGGCGGGCCACGCCGTTCTGGCGGGAGCGCTGCTGGCGGCGGTCTTCTGGGCCCTGAATCGGTCCGCCGATCATGAATCCCTCGGCGACGCCGCTGCCACCGGGAATCCCGCGGCACTGCCGCGCGCGACGGCGAATGACGCGATCCTCTACAAGTGGAAGGACGAATCCGGCGTCTGGAACTACACCGACCAACCGCCCGTCGACCGCCCCTTCGAGCGCATCACCGGCACCCCGAACGTCAATACGGTCCCGACCGTGGTGCCGGACCTTGGACTCGCCGAACCGAGCGCGCCGCCCGCGCAGTAGCCGCTAGAATCGGCGGCTCTGCCTCATTCGAGCCCGTCCGATGCGCCTTTCGCAGTTCCATCTCAGCACCACCAAGGAAACGCCCGCCGATGCCGACATCGTCAGCCAGAAGCTGATGCTGCGTGCCGGCATGATCCGCAAGCTCGCCGCCGGCCTGTACACTTGGACGCCGCTGGGCCTGCGCGTGCTGCGCAAGGTCGAGCAGGTCGTGCGC
>CALMWD010000338.1 GCA_937873105.1 uncultured Rhodanobacteraceae bacterium | reverse complement strand
CGAGCGCATCGGCTGAGACCGGCGGGGAAACCGCCCGCGCCCGGCGGGCCGGTGCGCGCTCAGGCGCGCTGGATCACCCGCAACAGGACCAGCAGCACCACGGCGCCGATGGTGGCGTGCAGGATCGCCGCGACGATGCCGCTGCCGAGCGAGACGCCGAGGGTCGGGAACAACCAGCCGGCGACGAAGGCGCCGACGATGCCGACGACGATGCCGCCGAGCAGGCCGAAGCCGAAGCCCTTCACGAGCAGGCCGGCGAGCCAGCCCGCCACGCCGCCGATGACCAGAAAGACCAGCAGGGATTCAATGCTCATCATGCGCCTCCACACCGTGGGTTGAGCGGGCCGACGTCGCGTGCCGGCCGCGGCCCCGGGGTCGGAACCGACCCGGACTGTGGACGCCCGCCGCGACCGAGTCAACCGACGCAGTGCGCCGTTCGCGCGCGGGCCCCGAAAAGAAACGGCCCGCGCGAGGCGGGCCGTCGGGTTGCCGATGGATCCGCGCGGCTTATTCGAAACCGTCGCGGAACAGCAGCTCGCCGTCGTTCGGGAAGGCGTCGCAGGCGTCGCCGACGTTGTCGCCGTCGGCATCGGCCTGATCCGGGTTCGAAACCAGGGGGCAGTTGTCGACGGCATTGAGCACTGCGTCGCCGTCGATATCCGGGTCGCAGGCGTCACCGCCGCTGTCGCCATCCATGTTGGCCTGGTCGTCGTTGGCGACGGCCGGACAGTTGTCGAGCATGCCGCAGACCTGGTCGTTGTCGGGATTCAGGATCGGATTCGCCGTGCAGTTGAAGTCGAGGTAGGCGACCATCCCGTCATGATCGGAAGCGCGGATCGGGCTGACCGGCCCGGTCGGCGGCGGCTGCTGGCGATTCGTCTCCACGGCGGCGGCATTGTTGGCGACGCCGTAGTCGGTGCCGGCATAGAAGCCCTGGGCCGAACGCGCGAGCAGGATGTGGTCGATGCTCTGGCCGGCAGGGAGGTCGCGATCATTCGAGCCCTGCACCGCATTGAAGTCCTGCGTGAACAGGTAGGTGACGCGCTTGTCCGACGTCACGGCATCGCCGATGTCGTAGAGCAGCGGCGAGACGATGTTGGTGCCGAGGTTGCAGGTCTCCGTGCCCTGGCCGTCGCTGAGCACGGCATTGCACTCGTTCGCGGCGTCGTCGTAATGGCCCTTGATCAGCCCCACGACGTCGGCATGGCCGTCGGTGTACTCGAAGGCGTTGTAGTCGCCGACCAGGATGAGCGGGACGTCCTCGGTTCCGAGACCGTCGAACGGGCCGCTGCCGGTCTGGAACTGCTGCACCAGGGTGGCGATGTCACGCGCTTGCTGGAAGCGCTTGGCGCGGTCGCGTTCGGCCGGCGGACCGACATCGTCGACGTTGCCGATCGACTTGGTGTGGTTGTTGATGACGGCGAACGGATAGGGCCCGTTCGGGCCGTCGAACATGGCACGCAGCAGCAACGGCGGACGGTCATGCAGGTTTTCGCACGGATAGACCTCTTCCGGAGGGGTGCAGGTGATCAGCGGGTCGTACCAGTTCTTCTCCTTGTAGAACTGCTCGACGCTCGCGCCCGACACGCGATCGGTGCGGACCATGAAGCCCACGTCGATGCCGCCCGGATCGTTGCCCTCGACCAGGAAGGACTGGTACGTCGGACCGCCATCGGCCGAAATCTGCGCCGCCAGCGCCTGCAGCGTGGTCAGTTCGTCGACTTCCTGCAGGCCGAGCACATCCGGCGCCTTCAGCACGTTCAGGACATAGGACGAGACCTTGCGCAGCTTGTCGGCGTAGTTGAACGCGCCCGAGCCCGAGATCGGCGTGTCGCGGACGCAATCGCTGTCGCCATCGTTGCTCACGCCATCGCCGTCGTCGTCGCCCGGCGGGTCATCGGTGTCGGTCGGCAGCGGCGCGTTCGGGTCGTCGCACAGGTGCTGCGCATTGAAGGAGGCCACCGTGAGTTCGTTGCCGCCGAGCGGATCCATCACCGCTTCCGGGACCGGTTGGGTGAAGATCGGCGAGAACTGGGTCGGATAGAACTCGTAGTCGCCGAACGAGAAGCCGACGACGCCGGTGGCGCTGAAGGTGGTACCTGCGGTCAGCTCGATGTTCGGACTCAGGCCCGCCTCGTCGTAGTCGATCTCGATGACTTCGGGGTTGCCGTCCCAGACGCCCGCCGCGACATTGCCCGGCTCCGGCACGAGGCCGAACAACAGGCCGCCTTCGCGGCGGGAGCGGGCACCCCAGGGCGTCACGTAGGCTTCGGCATAGAGGTCGTTGTTGCGGCGCTGGTTCGCCGCCGACACGACCGCCAACGGCATCGTCACGCGCATGCCCTCGAAACACTCGAAATTGGTGTCGGCGTTGGCCCCCGTGCCCGGACCGGTGCCGGGACAGCTGAGGTTGGCCGGATCGTGCGACGGGATGCCGCTGACCCCGCCCCACACCACCGCAGTCGGCAGCGGCGCGGTACCGGTGATGAGGATGGTGCTGCCGGCGCCGCTGGCGGAGATCTGCGTCTGCGAGAAGCGTTCCTGGGCCTGGCCGACCACGGTCACGACATCGCCCACGGCCACGGTCGGGGCGCCGCCGGTAAAGACCAGGATGCCTTCGGAGGTCAGCGGATCGGCATCGGCATCGTCGTTGGCGGACTGCATGAAGAAGCCGTTCTGGTCGGCTGGCGTGCCGTCCACGGCGACGACTTGAGTGACGGCCGTCACGATCGCGCCGACGACCTTGACCTGGACGGCGCCGACGATGATGTCGTCGTTGGGGTTCGGGTCGTTGACGATGGGCGAGAACGCGCCCGCGCCCTGGATCTCGTGGATGCGGTAGGTCGTCGCGGTGTCGTCATTGACGATGGTGGCGGTGGCGACATCGGTGCCGAGGCTGACATTGGTGCCGCTGCCGGTCAGGGTCAGCATCACGGTTTCGTCGCTCTCGGTGTCGAGGTCGCCGTTGATCGTCAGCGTGTGCGTGGCTTGGGTGCTGGCGCCCGAGATCGTGCCGCCGACCACGCCGAAGGCCTGGTAGTCGGTGCCCGAGGTGGCCGTGCCCGAGGTGGCGATCGAATAGGTGAAGTCGCCGCACTGCATCGGCGCCGACAAGGTGACGGTGACGGTGCGGTTGTTGCTGCCGGTGTTGCCCTCGTTGGCGCTGGCCGGCGCCACCGCGATGCTGGCGGTGATCGCCGTGTCGTTGTCGGTGACGGTGGCGGTGCCGAAGGCTTCGACCGTGGCGCTGCCGCTGTCCAGGTTCAGGTTGAGGCGGAAGGTCTCGGCGGCGGGCGACTCGATGCTGCAATCGCCGACCACCGGCACGCTGACCTGCTGGCTGGCGGTGCTGCCGATCGGGAAGGTGACCTGGCCGCTCGTGCTGGTGTAGTCGCCGGGTTGCACGGCGGTCGCGTCCGCGGTCGCGAAACCGACGACGACGTCGGCGCCGCTCGGGGCCTGGTCGATGCTCAGCGTGAACGTGGCATTGGCGGTGCCGTTGTCGCCCTCGGTGAGCGCGACGTCGTCGATGCTGACGGCCGGCGTGGTGGCGTCGTTCGCGAGGATGGTGCCGACGCCGAGGTTGTCGGTGATGTCGGTGGCGCCGGTCTGGCCGCTCAAGTTGAAGTCGATGGTCTCGTCGCCTTCGGTGGCGGCGTCGTCGATGATCGTCACCGGGACGTCGACGAAGTTGCTGCCGGCGGCGATGGTGGCGGTGCCGCTGGCGCTGGTGTAGTCGCCGGGTTCGACGGCGGCCGTGCCGGTCGTGCCGTTGGCAGTCGCGTAGGTCACGTCGACGCCGCCGCTGCCGGCCAACACGCCGCCGGCCAGGCTGATGCGGAAGTTCATCGTGCCGGCGTCTTCGGCGACGCTCGGATCGTTGACCTGCACGTGTTCGACGTCGTCGTTCGTGATGGTGCCGCTGGCGTTGTCGCCCGGCGCGGCGGCGACGGTGTAGCCGCTGCCGGACTGCAGCGTCACGATCACGGTTTCGTCGCCCTCGGACAGCAGGTCGCAGTTCACCGGCACTTCGACCGAACCGTTGCCCGAGGTATCGACGCTGACCGTGGCCAGTGTGTCAATGTCGCTGCCGTCAGCGGTGCCGCCGGTGACGCTGGCATTGAACGCCAACGTCGCTGCCGGAGCCGGGCTGGCCGTGACCGGGAACACGAGTTTGTTCGTGGCCGAATTGCATCCGGTATTGCCTTCGGTCAGCGCGGCCGCGGGGGCGGCGATGGAGAGGGTCGGAGTGGCACCACCTCCTGTGGCCGTGATCGAGAAGTTGTCGATGGCCAAGCCTTGCCCGTTGCTCGAACCACCCGTCCCCGTCAGCGTCCAGCGCAAGTAATAGGTCGAACCATTCGCGATCGACAGGCCGGTGAGATTGACGGTTTTGGAAATTGACGTCGGCGGGTTGAAGATCGTGTTGTTCGCCGCATCCGCAGGATATGCCTGATCCCCCGAGGCCGCGGCCGTGGCGGGCGAGGAGGTATCGCCGTGGAAGAAGTTCCAGGTCCAAGCGCGCGAACCGGAACGGTACTTCTCGTAGTCAAACGAGATGTCGAGCGCCGTGATCGTCGTGCCCGTGTTGTTCGTGAATGCGTACGTAATCGACTTCGGACTGGTGACGCCGCTGGAGTTCAGGAATCCAAACGCGCGATCTGTAGAAGAGGCTGTACCGCCGTTCGCCCAATTGATTGAAGCACCACTCGATGTATTGGTGACAATTCCGGTGCCTGAGGTGCCAAACGCAACCAACGTCGCGCTTGCACCTGTTGCCCAGTTGAAGTTGCCATCTGCCGATGCCGATGGCCCCTTGAATCCAGTGGGCAATGTGGCAGTCGCGCTCGATCCCATGCCGTCGAAGTTCTCGGTAAACGGTGTTCCCGTACCCGTGATCGACACTTGCGCGCTGGCATTGGCGCCG
>CALMWD010000337.1 GCA_937873105.1 uncultured Rhodanobacteraceae bacterium | reverse complement strand
AACCTCGGCAAGAAGTCGCTCACCGAATTCAAGGAAGTGCTCGCCGCCCGCGGCCTGTCGCTCGTCATGAAGCTCGAAAACTGGCCCCCGGCCGGCGTGCAACACGGCATGCTGGGCTGAGGCACAAAGGAAATTATTTATGCGTCACCTCAAATCCGGTCGCAAGTTCAACCGCACCAGCTCGCACCGCGAAGCCATGTTCAAGAACATGGCTGCCTCGCTGTTCGTGCATGGCCTGATCAAGACCACCCTGCCGAAGGCGAAGGAACTCCGTCGCGTGGCCGAGCCGCTGATCACGCTCGCCAAGATCGACGGCGTCGCCAACCGCCGCCTGGCGTTCGATCGCCTGCGTGACAAGGCTGCCGTCGGCGTCCTGTTCACCGAGCTCGGCCCGCGTTATCGCGAGCGCAAGGGCGGTTATCTGCGCATCCTCAAGTGCGGTTTCCGCGCTGGCGACGCCGCGCCGATGGCCTACGTCGAGCTGGTCGACCGTCCGCAAACCGAAGCCGCCGCCGAAGCCTAAGCTTCATCGGTGAACTTCTGCGCGAGGGCCTCGGTCGAAAGACCGGGGCCTTCCGTTTTTCCGGTATCCGCACAAGGAATCGACATGAGTCTGAATCCGCTCGCTTGGAGCAACCGCAACGCATTCTTCGCCGCCTTCGTGGTCTGCGCCGCATTGATGGGCTATGCCTTTTACGCCGAGTACGCCCAGGGTTTCGAGCCCTGCATGCTGTGCATGGTCCAGCGCGTCTTCGTCGGCGCCGTGGGCCTGACCGCGTTGGTCGCGGCGCTGCACGGCCCGAAGGCCTGGGGCTGGAAGGTCTACGGAGCGGTCACGGCGCTCTGGGCCGGCATCGGCGTCTACATCGCCGGGCGGCACGTGTATCTGCAAAGCCTGTCGCCGGAAGAGCTCGATGGCTGCGCGCCGTCGCTGCAGTATGCGCTTGAATACTACGACGCGTTGAAGGTATTGAAGACCATCTTCATCCGCGACCAGGATTGCGGCGTGATCGACTGGACCTTCCTCGGGCTATCGATGCCGAACTGGGTCCTGTTCTTCTTCACCGCCTTCTTCGTCGCGGCGATCTACTACGGCTTCCGTCGCGTTCGCTGAACGCGGCAATTCGACAGGCGACGCACGATGACTTCCTGGACGCCCGCGCAGTGGCGCGAACGCCCGGCTGCACAGCAGCCGACCTATCCCGATGCCGCGCATCTGGAGCGCGCGCTGGCGCACCTGCGCCAGTTGCCGCCGCTGGTCACGTCGCTGGAGATCCTCACGCTGAAGCGGCATTTGGCCGAAGCCGCGGAAGGCAAGCGCTTCCTGCTCCAGGGCGGCGACTGCGCGGAAAGCTTCTCGGAATGCGATTCGACCACGATCACCAACCGCCTGAAGGTGCTGCTGCAGATGAGCGTCGTGCTGGTGCATGGCCTCAAGCTGCCGGTGGTGCGCGTCGGACGCTTCGCCGGCCAGTACGCGAAACCGCGTTCGGCCGACCTGGAGGAGCGCAATGGCGTCTCCTTGCCGAGCTACCGCGGCGACATCGTCAACGCGCCCGAGTTCACCGCGGAAGCGCGCCGTCCCGATCCGGAACGCCTGCTGCGCGCCCATGCGCATTCGGCGATGACGATGAACTTCGTGCGCGCCCTGATCGACGGCGGATTCGCCGACCTGCACCACCCGGAGTACTGGGATCTGGGCTGGGTCGAGCATTCGCCGCTGCAGCGCGACTACCGGCGCATGGTCGAAGCCATCGGCGAATCGGTGCGCTTCATGGAGACCTTGGCCGGCGAGACGCTCGGCAGCTTCACCCGCGTCGACTTCTTCACCTCGCACGAGGCCCTGTTGCTGCATTACGAGGAGGCGGTCACGCGCCAGGTGCCGCGCAATCCCGGGTGGTTCAACCTGTCCACGCACTTCCCTTGGATCGGCATGCGGACCGCGGCGCTTGACGGTGCGCATGCGCAGTATTGCCGCGGCATCCAGAATCCGGTCGGCCTGAAGGTCGGGCCCACGGTGACGCCGGACCAGCTGCTGCCGGTCATCGACTTCCTGAATCCGCACAACGATCCGGGAAAGTTGACGCTGATCCATCGCATGGGTGCGGCCAAGATCGGGACCGCGCTGCCGCCGCTGCTCGAAGCGGTGCGTCGCGAAGGCAAGCAGGTGTTGTGGTGCGCCGACCCGATGCATGGCAACACCGAAAGCACCGCGAACGGATTCAAGACGCGGCGTTTCGACAACATCCGCTCGGAACTCGACCAGGCCTTCGACATCCATACCGCGGCCGGCACGCGCCTCGGCGGCGCACATCTCGAATTGACCGGCGAAAACGTCACCGAATGCATGGGCGGCGCCCGCGACCTGACCGAGACCGACCTCGAACGCGCCTACAAGTCGACGGTCGATCCGCGCCTGAATTACGAACAGTCGCTGGAAATCGCGATGCTGATCGTGCGCAAGCGCGGTGGCCACTCAAGCCAGGAAGGCTGAGGTCTCTCGCAGCAGGTCGACGACGTCGCCGTAGCGGTTGTACAGCGGCGTCGGTGACACCCGGATCACGTCCGGTTCGCGCCAGTCGCCGACGACGCCGTGGCGTTCCAGATGCTCGAACAGGGCGCGGCCGCGTTCGCGACCGGCGCGCACGCGCAGCGACAACTGGCAGCCGCGGCGTTCCGGATCGTTCGGCGTCAGGATCTGCAGGTGCGTGCCGAGCGTGGCCTCGATGGCTTCGGCATAGAACGCGGTCATCGCTCTCGATTTTTCGCGCAATCGCGCGATGTCGGCGCGCTGGAAGATCTCCAGCGACACGCGCAACGGTGCGAGCGCGAGAATCGGCGGATTCGACAACTGCCAGCCCTCGGCGCCTGGTGTCGGCATGAAGTCCGGACCCATCTTGAAACGCGTGGCCTGGTCGTGGCCCCACCAGCCGGCGAACCGCGGGCGCTCGGTGCGTGCATGGCGTTCGTGCACGAAGCAGCCGGCGACCGCGCCTGGCCCCGAATTCAGGTACTTGTAGCTGCACCACACCGCGAAATCGGCATGCGCGTCATGCAGGCGCAGCGGCAGGTTGCCGATGCCGTGCGCGAGATCGAAACCGACGACGGCGCCCGCGGCATGGCCCAGGCGCACGATCTCGGCGAGGTCGTGGGCTTCGCCGGTGCGGTATTGCACGCCCGGCCAGAGCACCAGGGCGAGGCGGTCGCGATGGCGGTCGATGGCGCCGGCGACCGCCGCCATCGAGATCGTGCCGCTGTCGGCGTCGGGCGCGACCTCGATCAGGCATTCCGCCGGATCGAAGCCGTGAAAGCGGATCTGCGATTCGACCGCGTAACGGTCGGAGGGAAAGGCACCCTGTTCGATCAGGATCGCCGGACGTTCGCGTGTCGGGCGATAGAAACTGACCATCATCAGGTGCAGGTTCGCGGTCAGCGAATTCATCGCGACCACTTCGCTCGGCTGCGCGCCGGCGACATGCGCCAGGCCATCACGAACGAATGCGTGATACGGCATCCACGGATGGCGGCCGCGGAAATGGCCTTCGACGCCGAGTTGCGCCCAATCGTCGAGTTCGTCGATCAGCGCCTGACGCGTCGCCTTCGGCTGCAGGCCGAGCGAGTTGCCGCAGAAGTAGGCCTGGTCGCGGCCCTCGTGCTGCGGGATGTGGAACTCGGTGCGGAAGGACGCGAGCGGGTCGGCGGCATCGAGCGCGGCGGCGCGGCTCTGGTAGGTGTCGATCATCGGCTGCTCAGGACTGGAAGCGGGCGAGGGGCAGGCCCAGCCACTCCAGGGCCGCGCCATGGAAGAGTCGGGCACGCGCGGTATCGTCGAGGCCCAGCGCGTCGATGCCGCTGCCTGGCACCTGCTCGCCGAGCGGGAACGGGTAGTCGGTGCCGAGCATGACGCGATCGGGGCCGACCACGTCGAGCAGGTAACGCAGCGCCTGCGGATCGTGCACGCAGGAATCGAAGAACAGGCGCGGGAAGTATTCGCGCGGATTGCGATGGTTGTCGGTGGCGACCAGGTCCGGCCGCATGCGGTAACCGTGTTCGATGCGGCCGATGGTGTAGGGGAACGAACCGCCACCGTGCGCGAAGCAGACGCGCAGCTTGGGCAGACGCTCCAGCACGCCGCCGAAGATCAGCGAACACGCGGCTCGGCTCTGTTCCGCCGGCATGCCGACCAGCCAGGGCAGCCAGTATTTCGGCATCGACTCGGTGCCCATCATGTCCCAAGGGTGGATCAGGACGGCGGCACGCAGGTCCTGCGCAGCCTGGAAAAACTCGAACAGTTCCGGCGCGTCGAGGTTCCACTCGTTGATGTGCGAACCGATCTGGATGCCGGACAGGCCGAGCTGATCGATGCAGCGCTCCATTTCCTGGATCGCCAGCTGCGGCGACTGCAGCGGCACCGTGCCGACGCCGGCGAAGTGCTTCGGGTGCGCGCGGCACAAGCCGGCCAGGTGATCATTGAGCGCACGATGCAGCTCCAGCGCCTGGTGGCCCTTGGCCCAGTACGAGAACATCACCGGCACGGTCGAAGCCACCTGCACCGACACGCCGAACGTCGCGTACTCGGCGATGCGCAGTTCGGGATCCCAGGTGTTCGGCCAGATCTCGCGGAAGAACTTGCCGTCCTTGTAGATGCGATGCCGGCCTTCGGCGTGGTGGATGACCGGAAAGCGTGCGTCGCCGTACTTCTCGGCGAGGTTCGGCCAGTCCTTCGGCAGCAGATGGGCGTGGGTGTCGATTTTCAGCATGGGCGGATTCTAGTCCTTACTTCAGCGGCCAGCCGCAAGCGCTGTCGATGGCATCATCGATGCCGGTCTGCAGCGCCAGCGTGCGCGCCAGCGCGGCGATCACCGATTGGTAGTGGGTCAGGTCGTCGTAGGTCAGCGGCCGGCCCTTGCGGTCCTTCAGCCATTT
>CALMWD010000336.1 GCA_937873105.1 uncultured Rhodanobacteraceae bacterium | reverse complement strand
GCCCGAGTCGATCATGCTCAATCCCGCCGTGCGCGCCGCCCTGGCGCGCCATGCCGATGCGTTCCGCGAAGCCCGGCCGTTTCGCCATGTCGTCATCGACGACTTCTTCGAGCCGGCGTTCGCCGAGGCCTTGTTGCAGTCGTTCCCGGGCTTCGATCCGAAATACGCCCTGAACGAGATGGGCCAGGTCGGCGGCAAGGCCGTGCGCGAGCACGTGCGCGAGCTGCCGGAACCGTATCCGCAACTCGATGCCTGGCTGCAGACGCCGGACTTCCTCGGCAGCGTCTCGACCATCACCGGCATTCCCGACTTGCGCTACGACCCCGACTACATCGGCGGCGGCACCCATGAAAACGTCGATGGCCAAAGCCTCGACATGCACATCGACTTCAATTACCACCCCGCGAACAAGACGCATCGGCGCCTGAACCTGATCGTCTACCTGAATCCGGAATGGGAAGCGGACTGGGGCGGTTGCATCGAACTCGCGGAAGATCCGTGGAATCCGCACAACCGCAACAAGACCTCGGTGCTGCCGCTGTTCAACCGCGCGGTGATCTTCGAAACCAACGAGCGTTCCTGGCACGGCTTCCCGCGCATCACCCTGCCGGAAGGGAAGAAGTCGATCTCGCGCCGCTCCTTCGCGATCTACCTGTACACCGAGGATCGTCCCGCCGAAGAGACCGCGCCGGCGCACGCCACCGTGTACGTGCCGGAACCGCGTCCAGAGCATCTCGTCGTCGGCCACACGCTGACCGCCGAGGACGTGCGCGAACTCGACCGCCGCTTCGCCGGCGCCCGCGGCCAGCTGCACTTCCTGTACGAGCGCGAGAAGGACGTCTCGCGCCAGTTCGAAGCCTACGAATACGCGCTCGCCGAGGCGCGCGCGGCGGCCAAGCTCGACGTGCTCGGTTATGCGCGCCAGATCGGCGCGCCGCGCGGCTTCTGGCCCGATGCCTGGGCCAGCCGCGACGCCGGCCTGACCCTGGAATGCGTCGAGCCCTGCAAGGCGGCGGTCGCGCGGGTCTGGGTGCCGGATGCGCTCGCCGACGGCATCGCGCTGACCGTGGACATCGGCGGACAACGGGCGACTCATCATCCGCGTCCGGGTCGCGTCAGCGAACTGCCCCTGCCGCTCCGGGCCAAGGCAGGCGAACGCGTCGAGATCCGCTTCGAATCCGATCGCGACTGGCAGCCGAGTGCGTCGGGCCAGTCCGCGGACACGCGCGCCCTGGCCTTCCGCCTGATCGACCTGCGCCTGCAACACGGCTAGCGCGATGAAGTCGAGCCTGCCGCCGCAACGCCCGTTGGCCGCCTGGCTGGCCGAGCATGCGTCGGTCGCGGCCCTGCTCGGTCCCGAGCTCGCGGTGCCGGCCGATGTCGATGCCGCCCTGGTCCCGGCGCTGGACTTGTTGCTGCACCTGCGCGTCGACACCGAAACCCTGGCGGCGACGCTCGCCTACGAGCTGCAGGTGCCGGCCGAGAAACTGCCGACCAGCCTGCACGCCCTGGTCGAAGGCCAGCGCGAGGCCGAGCGGGTCTGGGCGCTGTACGCCGGCAAGGGTCAGGGCGTGGCGCCGGAAGGACTGCGGCGGCTACTGCTGGCCATCATCCGCGACCTGCGCGTCATCTTCATCTTGCTGGCGCGGCAGCTGGTGCGCCTGCGCAATGCGGCCAGCTTGCCCGAACACCTACTGCGCGCGCTGTCCCAGCTCACCTCCGACATCCATGCGCCACTCGCGAACCGCCTCGGCATCTTGCAACTGAAATGGGAGCTGGAAGACCTGTCCCTCCG
>CALMWD010000335.1 GCA_937873105.1 uncultured Rhodanobacteraceae bacterium | reverse complement strand
CGAAACCGGCGGCGGCATGTTGCAGGCGCTGCCCCTGCTCGGCGACGCGCCCTTCGTCGCGATCAACGGCGACATCTGGAGCACGCACCCGCTCGACCTGCTGCCGCGCGAGCCGGCCGGGCTCGCACACTGCGTGCTGATCCCGCTGCCCGGATTCCGCCAGCCCGGATCGTTCGAGACGGCCGCCTCGCCCCTGCTCGGCGTCGGCGCCGGCCTGCATACGCTGGCCGGCATCGGCGTCTATCGCCCCGACCTGGTCCGCGACCACGCGCCCGGCAAGTTCTCGATCACGCCCCTGCTGACTGCGGCGGCCGAGTCGGGCCGGTTGACGGTCGAGGTGCACCGGGGCGAATGGGAGGACGTGGGCACGCCGGACCGGCTGGCCGCACTCGACGCCCGCATTTCTGCCGCAGCGCGGCAAGACTTGCCCGTGACAAACCGTTAAAAAGCGCCCCGCGCATGGTGAACCGCGTCACAGAACAAGGTCGGACCACCGACCCAGGGACGCGTCACGGAATGGAAACGACTCGCGGCTAGCGTGCGCACGCCATCCACCGGGGGAATCCATGCTTCGTTCGACGCGTTTGCGCGCGACCACGCTCGCGCTATGCCTTGCGGCTGCCTTTTCCGTGCAGTCCGCCCGACCGGCCAGTCCGGACCATCACGAGTTCGAGGCCGCGATCCACGCGCCCTATGCCGCCGGGAAATCGGCCGCGCGCGAATTCACGCTGTACTTCAGCTGGATCGATGCCAAGGATCCGTCCACGGTGGCCTGGAAGGTCGACCTGCTGAGCCAGGACGGCAGCCGGGTGCTGCGCAACTGGCACGGCGAGGAACGCCTGTTCCAGAAGCAGATCGAGACCGTGCTGGCCTTCGACGGCCGCGACGCCGAACGGCGCCCGCTGGCCGACGGCTTCTACAAGGTGCGCCTGACTGCGACGGCCGGCGACCCGACCGCGCATCGCTCGCGCGGCGGCGCGCTGGCCAAGCGCGTCGACGCCGCGCTCGTCGAGGATGCCGACCACCTGCACGTGCAGGAATGGGACATCCGCATCGGCGCCATGCCCAAGGTGGCGATGCCCGCGTTCGACGCGCTGCCGACCGCGCTCGACGGCAAGGCCCGCGCCGCGACCGCGTCCCTGCCCTACACGGTCTACTACGGCAACCTGCACGGCCAGAGCAACGACTCGGACGGCGGCGGCGCCATCGGTTCCTGCACCTCGTCGCAGGCGGCGCAAAGCGGCGCCTACGGCCCGGCCGACGCCTTCAACTACGCGCGCGGCCGCGGCCTCGACTTCCTGCTCGAGTCGGAGCACAACCACTACTTCGACGGTTCCTCCAGCACCAACACCTCGGCCAGCCCGAGCACCGCGATCAATCGCTACGCCGCCGGCCGCAGCGCGATGACCGCGTCCAACGCGAACTACCCGAACTTCCTGGCGCTGTACGGCATGGAATGGGGCGTGATCAGCAACGGCGGCCACCTCAACATCATCAACGGCGACAAGCTCGCGGCCTGGGAATACAACAGCTCGGGTCAGCTGCTCGGCGACCTCTACGTCGCCAAGAACGACTACGCCAGCCTGTACGCGACGATGAAGACGCGCGGCTGGATCGGCCAGTTCAACCACCCGAGCACCAGCGACCAGTTCAAGATCGGCAGCACGGTCATGGGCTACGACGCCAACGGCGACGAGGTCATGGTGGCGGCCGAGATCATGAACACCTCGGCGTTCTCGTCGAACACGACCGAGACCGAGACCAGCCGCAGCACCTACGAAGGCGCCTTCAACAAGCTGCTGGAGAACGGCTTTCATGTCGCGCCTACGACCAACCAGGACAATCACTGCGCGAACTGGGGCGCGAGCTACACCAATCGCACCGGCGTGCTGCTGCCGACCGGAACGACCCTGAACGAGGCGAACTTCGTCGCCGCGATGAAGGCGCGCCGCGTGTTCGCGACCATGGACAAGAACTCGCAGCTGATCGTCACCGCGAACGGCAACCTGATGGGCAGCCGCATCAGCAACAACGGCGCCCTGAACCTGGTCGCCCACTACGCCAACAGCGCCGGCCGCAGCGTCTCGCAGGTGCAGTGGTACCGCGGCGTGCCGCGGCGCGGCGGCACCGTGAGCCTGCTCGCCTCGACCGCGACCTACAGCTTCACGCCGGCCGCGGGCGAACACTTCTTCTACGCCAAGCTCACCCAGGACGACGGGAAAATCCTGTGGTCGGCGCCGATCTGGGTCAGCCAGGGCAGCGGCGGCGGCGATACCACGCCGCCCACGGTCAGCGCCTCGGTGTCCGGCACCTCGGGCACGATCACGCTGAACGCCACCGCCTCGGACAACGTCGGCGTGAGCTCGGTCGAGTTCTTCATCGACGGCGTCTCGCGCGGCAGCGACTCCACCTCGCCGTACAGCCTGGCCTTCAACTCGACGACGCTGACCAACGGCACCCACTCGCTCACCGCCCGCGCCCGCGACGCCGCCGGCAACAGCACCACCTCGAGCGCGGTCAGCTTCTCGGTCAGCAACACCAGCACGGGCACCGAACGCATCGTCAACGGCGGCTTCGAATCCGGCAGCAGCAGCTGGACGGCGAGCAGCGGCGTCATCACCAACAGCAGCAGCTTCCCCGCCTATGCCGGCAGCTACAAAGCCTGGCTGAACGGCTACGGCGCCTCGCACACCGACTACGTCTACCAGACGATCTCGATCCCGAGCACCGCGACCTCGGCGACGCTCAGCTTCTACCTCGACATCGCCACCGACGAGACCACGACCACCCAGGCCTACGACACGCTGAAGGTCCAGGTGCGCAACAGTTCGAACTCGGTGCTGAGCACGCTGGCGACGTATTCCAACCTGAATGCGGCCGGCGGCTACAGCCAGAAGAGCTTCAACCTGCTTTCGTACAAGGGCCAGACGATCCGCGTGTACTTCCTTGGCACCGAAGGATCACAGGTGGCGACCTCGTTCGTGGTCGACAATGTCAGCGTGATTACCAAGTAAGCCGCGCGAACCGCGATACCTGCAACGGCCCGGGACTTCCCGGGCCGTCTGCTTTGCAGAGACTGAAACCTTGTGCATCGACGATGCATCCCATTGCTGTCGACGAATCAGAGGACACCATGCACGACATCCCGGACAAGCCCGACTCGCCCAGGCGCCTGCGAGACACGCTGGACCTGTTGGTCGCGCTGGCCGCACTGGCCACATCGGTGGTGTCGATCTGGCTCGCCATCAGCCAGGGGGACGACATGGCGAAGCTGGTCCAGGCGCAGAGCTGGCCTCATGTCGGATTCCATACCGGCAACAGCTCGCTGGACCCGTCGACGAATCAGCGCATCCGCTCCTTGAGCTTCAGCGTCGAGAATCTCGGCGTCGGCCCGGCCAAGCTGCGCACCCTGGAGGTCCTGATCGACGGTCAGGCGGTGAACGGGCACAACGCCCTGATTCGCGCCGCGTCCGCCCTCGCGGACGACGAGAATCCCGATGCGGCCAACGTGTTCTCGGTGCCGGTCGGCGGGCGTGTGCTGCGCCCCGGCGAATCGATCACCTTCTTGCGCTGGGACCGCGGGGACGACGTGGCTGGGCGCTGGGAAGCGCTCGACCGGGCGCGCTTTGGCCGACTGACGATGCGTGCCTGCTTCTGTTCGGTGTTCGATGAATGCTGGATCAGCACGAGCGGCCAAGGGGACCCGCTGCCTGCGGCGAATTGCCCGAACGTCGAGACCGCCTACGTCGAGTAGCGCGCATTGCACTCGGTCCTCCGGCCCGCGTATAAGCCGCGAACGATGCGCGCGTTCTTTCTCCCCCTTCTGTTCGCCTCATGCTCGATATTCGCGACCGACAAGGTCCTCGACCGCGGCAACGGCCCCGAACCGACCACGCTGGACGCGCATCGCGGCTCGGAGGTGAACGCCCAGAACATCCTGATGGATCTGTACGAGGGCCTGGTCACGTTCGCCGCCGACGGTCGCATCGTGCCGGGCATGGCCGAACGCTGGGACGTGTCCGCCGATGGCCTGACCTGGACCTTCCATCTGCGCGACGGCCTGCGCTGGTCGAACGGCGAGCCCCTGGATGCCGCGCAGTTCGTCGCCTCGATGCGGCGCGCGCTCGATCCGGAAACGGCGGCACCGCTGGCCTCGCTGTTCGCGTCGATCCGCAACGCGCCGGCGGTGATGCGCGGCGAGCAGGCACCCTCCGCGCTCGGCATCGCCGCGCCGGATGCGCGCACGGTGGTGATCGAACTGACGCAACCGACCGCCCTGCTGGAACGCCTGGTGCTGCCGATCGCCGCGCCGATCCACCTGAGCTCGCTGCACCGGCACGGCGCGCAACACACGCGGCCGGGTAAACACGTCGGCAACGGCGCCTACCGGCTGGTCGAGTGGACGCCGCAAGCGAGCCTGCTGCTCGAACGCAATCCGCATTTCCATGCCGCATCGGACGTCGCCATCGAACGCGTGCGTTTCCACGTGACCGAGGACGCGAACACCGAACAGAAGCGGTATGTGGCCGGCGATCTCGACTTCACCGAGGTGGTGCCGCCCGGCCGCCTCGAGCGCTTGCGCGAACGCTTCGGATCACAATTGCGCATCAGCCCCTACCTGGGCAGCTTCTATCTCGGTTTCAACCTGCGGCGCGCACCGTTCGCCGACCGGCCGACGCTGCGCCGCGCGCTGGCGCTGGCGATCGATCGCGACCTGCTGACGCGCTACATCACCGCGCTCGGCGAGTTGCCGGCCCATTCCCTGGTACCGCCGACGATGTACGGCGAGGCCGCGATCACGCCGCCCGATGCAACGAAATCTCAGGCCGAACGCGTGGCCGAGGCGCAACGCCTGTACGCCGAGGCCGGTTATTCGCGCGATGCGCCGATCGAGGTCGAACTGCGCTACAACACGTCGACGCCGCACCGCCGGCTGGCGCTCGCGGTCGCGGCGATGTGGCGCGAGCAGCTCGGGGTGCGCACGCGCCTGGTCAACGA
>CALMWD010000334.1 GCA_937873105.1 uncultured Rhodanobacteraceae bacterium | reverse complement strand
ACGCAGCTTGCCGCCGTCCATGCCGTACAGGGTGCCGCGCACTTCGAAGCGGCTTTCGGCGGCCACCTTCACCGTGAACTGCATCGACAGCGAGCCGTCGTCGTTGCGCAAGGCCTGGGCGCCGCCCGCGAGGCGCGCACGCGGGATGCTGGAGGCGAATGCGGTCTTGGCGTCGCGCTGCACGGTCGCGCCCTTGGCCGACGCGAAGGCGTGTACTTCCCACAGGCCCGGGCCGGCGCCGGCGAGCGCATCGTGGGCGACTTCGGCGACGTAGCGGCCGTCCGCGGCGCGCTTGAACGCGAGTTCGACCGTGGCGCCGTTCGGTGCGCTGACGAGGCCATCGATCGAATCCAGCGCTTCATGGCCGTTGTAGGCCGCGAACACCTTGTAGGCCTGGCCATGGCTGGCGACGATGCGGTCCATGGTCAGCTTCAGGACTTCGCTGCTGTTCGGTTCGTACACGTGCACCAGATAGTCGCCCGCGGCCTTCGGCAGCGCCAGCGTGATCGCGCCGGCACCGAGGTCGTCGCGCAACTGGAAGGCGAGGGTGCCGTCCGGGAAGTCGGTGCCGGCCATCTTCAGTTCGGCGTCGTTCGCGGCATTGGCCATCGCGGCGCGGCCCTGGAGGGCCTTGCCTTGGGCCGTGATCACGACATCGTCTGCCGAGATCGGCTGCACCGCCTTGGCGTCGCCCGATACCGGGGACAGGCGGATCAGCGCGCCCTTGGCGGTGGTACGCAGGGTCGTGCCGCGGGCCAGTTCGGCACCCGGGACGCGCGTCCAGTATTCCTTGCTGTCGCGCACGAAAGGCTGTTGCGCCTCGATCTTCTGGTCGGCCGGCAGCGCCCAGCTGAAATGCACCGGCTGCGATTCGAGATGCATGCCCGGCGCGAGCGCGGCCTTGGCGGCGACCAGCGTGGTCGGGATCAGGTCGTTGGCATCGCGTTCGAAGGCGAGTTCGGATTCGAAGCGGGCTGCGCTGGCAGTACCGCCGAGGGCGAGCGCGAGGGCGATCGAGAGTAGGGTCTTGGTGGTCATGGTCGGCTCCCGATCAGATGTCGTTGCGCAGGATCACGTCGAGGCCGAAGCACTTGCGACGGCTCTGGTTGTGCGACAGCGGTTCGCTGCCAGCCATGCGGCTGGTGTCGTAGAACCACACCCGACCCGCGGCCGACTGGCTGCTGCAGTTCAGGAAGCCGTCGGAGCACGAGTTCAGCCAGTTCTGGGTGGTCTCCAGGCCGAGGTTCTCGGTGTAGCCGCCGCAGTAGCTGTCGCCGTCGAAGGGCGAGGAATCGACATCGGTGCCGACCACGGACCAGAAGCCCTTCGGCAGCGCCGGCCGGCCCGAGGTGCCGTACAGATTGTTGGCGTTGTAGGTCGCCATCCAGCTCGTCTGCTGCATGCGCACGGCGTCGTTCTTGTAGCCGAGCAGCCAGCCCAGCGCGGATTCGAAGACGTTGCCGTTCATCACCGCATCGGCCAGGGGCGTGCCCGCCGACGAGGGCGCCAGCGCGTTGACCCAGCGGATCTTCGAGATGATGTTCGGGTAGCGGCTGTCGTAGGTCGGATTCGACATGATCCAGCGCATGACGTTGCCGCCGTTGCTGTGCGTGATCACGACGAGGTCGGTGATGCCCTTGCTGCTGATGAAGGTGTTGAGCTGGCCGGCGAGGCAGCCCGCCGCCGCGGAATTCCACATGTACTGCGTGAAATCGCAGTTGATGACGGTGTAGTTCGCGGTGTTCGGCAGACCCTGGCGGATCGAATTGACGTTTTCGCTGGTCCAGTAGTCGGACAGCGCGTTGGTCTGTTTGCCGGTGCCGTGGACGAAGGCGACGCCGGTATTCGCCTGCGCGGCGAATGCGGTCAGGCCCAGCAGAATGCAGGCAGCAAGCTTGCGCACGTGTTTTCCTCCCAATCGAATGGCGTGGACGCGCTGTCGCCGTCGCGGGTCGGCAGTCCCTGCTGCCCATCGCGGTCGCGTTCGTCGGATTCGAGTGCGGCGAGGTCCTCCCCCTGTCACCGCGGCGCGAATGAAATCAGACTTCGGTCACGTTGTAAACATCTGTTTGAAACTTTCGTTTGTGCAATGCGCAAATCCGTGATCGAAACCGGCGCCATGGCCGCCGAGCGGCTTGCGGCGCCGGAAACCGCGGCGCAACACGCCACGCTTGACGAATCCGCCCCGCGCGGCTTTAATTCGCGCCCTTCGCCGCAACGGCGGAGCGATATCCAGATTCACGGCTAGGTAGCTCAGTTGGTAGAGCAGGGGATTGAAAATCCCCGTGTCGGGGGTTCGATTCCCTCCCTGGCCACCATTGAAATCAAGGGCTTGCGAGAAATCGCAGGCCCTTTTTTCTGGTTCTTCGCGGATTTGCGGGTAAGCAGGGGTAGACAGACAGGGTTTGGGTAGA
>CALMWD010000333.1 GCA_937873105.1 uncultured Rhodanobacteraceae bacterium | reverse complement strand
AACATTTCCGTCCGCACCGTGGACGGTGGCGGCACCACCAGCGACTGCATCGCGATCTTCGACCAGACTTACGGAAGTCTACGACTGACGGAGCGACTGTATCTTCAGTTCGGCGTGTTGCTGGATCGCCTGCGCAGCGGCATGGAGGCTGAAGAGCTTCCCGCGGAACAGATTGCGGCAGCCGATGCCTTCAAGGGCTGGTTCGCTGATCTTGCACCGGCATGCTCGGTTCCGGAGCCGCCCAAAGGAGGGCTCGACTTCTCGCGCTACATCGAGGTGTTCAAACCAAGCTCGAAGGTGTGCATGCGCGAGAAGGGCCAGCTCGGCTCGGAAGTCGAGGTTATCGGCATTACTTTGATGGACTCCAAGCTGATGTATCAGGTGAAGTCGGCTCCGCGCTATCCGACGCAATCACCTGTCAAACAATGGGTGCCGGCAGACCACGTCGAACCCTCCGCCGCCGGTGGCGATTGGGAGTACGGACTTTGGGATACCGAAGCTCAGGAGTTCGTGGTCGAATCGCACGCCACCTGAAACAACGACTGGCGGCATGAAGATGCCCGGGTGGACTGTCCAGCGACCGGGTTCTGTCGAAAGCAGACAGGATCCGCTTGAGCGCACTCACAAGCGAAGGTCGGAACGGCGCCTGCCTGCACCCACCAACAAAAACGGCGCGATTGCTCGCGCCGTTTTGCATCAAGCGATGTGGGTCGGGACTACCAGACCACTTCGGCCATCGAGCAGTTCAGGCCGGAGCCGATACCCATCAGGCCGATGCGCTTGCCCTTCTGCAGGCGGCCCATTTCCTTGAGGCGGCTGAGGGCGATCGGCACCGAGGCCGGGCCGACGTTGCCGTATTCCGGGAACACCGTCAGCACCTTCTTCGGGTCGATGCCGAGCAGTTCGCAGACGGCGCTGGTGTGGACCTTGCTGATCTGGTGGATGACGAATTCGTCGAGTTCGTCGCTGGCCCAGCCGAGCGCCGCGCGTGCGGCCTGGAAGGTCTTGGCGGCCAGCTTCAGGCCTTCGACCAGCAGGGTGCGGGTGTCGGTGACCATCTTGTCGAGGTTGCCGCGGCACAGGTGCGAGAAATTGGTCGCAGCGCGGGTGACGCAGCCGAGGTAGCGATGGCCGTCGGGCGCCAGTTCGGCGCGGGCCAGCACCATCGCGGCACCGCCGGAGCCCAGCGTCAACGAAGCGAACTCGTTGCGGAACTGCTCCGGCGTCACGTCCGGCTGCAGCAGGCGCTCGATCGTCTTTTCGGTGATGACGTTCGAGTTCTCGCCGTCGACGACCAGGGCGTATTCGATGTCGCCGCGCTCGATCATGCGCGCCGCGATGTCCATGCCGTTCAGGAAGGCGAGGCAGGCATTGCCGACGTCGAAGTTCTGGCGGGTGTCGGCCAGACCGAGGTTGCCGTGGATGATCGAGGCCGTACTCGGTTCGAGGTAATCACGGCAGACCGAGGTGTTGACCAGGATGCCGATCTTCTCGTGCGGCACGCCCGATTCGGCAATGGCTTTCTGCGCGGCCAGCGTGGCGGCGTCGGAGGGCGGCATGTCGGCCGGGAACATGCGGCGTTCGTGGATGCCGGCCACGTCTTCGAGCAGGTTGCCGCGGATGCCGAGGCGATCCAGCGTCGGCTGCAGGCGCTGCATGATCTCGGCCGAGGACAGGCGGATCGGCGCCTCGACATGGGTGACGCTGGCGCTGGCGACGTGCTTGTAGAGCATGGGTGCTTCCACGATCGGAAAAACGGACGCGCAGGCTAGCGGCTTTGGCCGGAGCGGGCAAACCGGGGCACCATGTTTCACGTCGCGGCTTTGACGCCGGACGGAGGCTTGCGCCAAGCTCCGGCGGCCCACACCGCCGGGAGCAGCGATGGCGATCCGCAGTCTGAGTGGTCTCGACGCCGGATTCCTGTACATCGAGACGCCGGAAGCGCCGATGCACGTCGGTGCGCTGGCCCTGTTCGCCTATCCGGACGGACTCGATGGTCCGCTGGTCGATCATGTGCGCGCGCACCTCGCCGGTCGACTGCATCTGTCCGGCGTGCTGAACCAGCGCCTGGCCCTGATGCCCTTCGACCTCGGCCATCCGATCTGGGTGAATGCCGAGGACATCGACCTCGAACAGCACGTGCGTCACGCCCGGCTGCCCAGGCCCGGTTCGTTGAAGGCCCTCGAAAAGCTGGTCGCGAAGCTGCACGCGGAACCGCTCGACCGGTCCCGGCCGCTGTGGCAGTTCTGGGTCATCGAAGGCCTGCGCGACGGCGGCTTCGCGCTGTTCACCAAGGTCCACCACGCCGCGCTCGACGGTGCCGCCGGCGTCGCGCTGGCGCATGCCCTGCTCGACCTGGGACCAACGCCGCGGCCGGTACCGCCGCCGTCGGACAAGGAGCCGAAGACGCCGCCCGGCGTGCGCCGCAAGCTCGGCATGTTGTTCACGAACACGCTGGCGCAATACACCAAGCTCGCGAAGTCGCTGCCGGACCTGGCCCAGGTGGCGGCCAGCGGCGCCGGCAAGCTGCGCGATGCGCTGAAGACGCCGGTGGCCCTGGTCGATCGCTGGCTGGCGCCGCGCACCCGCTTCAACGTCGCCATCGACACCACCCGTGCGGTCGGCACCTGGTCGCTGCCGCTGCCCGAGTTCAAGTCGGTCGCGGCCATGCTCGACGCCTCGGTCAACGACCTGCTGCTGGCGCTGTGTTCGGGCGCACTGCGGCGTTATCTGAAGGCCAACCGCGAACTGCCGAAGGCCTCGCTGATCGCCGCCATCCCGGTCTCGCTGCGCGAACAGGGCGATGCCCGCGCCAACAACCAGGTGACGATGCTGCCCTGCCACCTCGGCACCCAGCACGCCAAGATCGAGGATCGCCTGGCCGCGGTCCAGGCCGGCATGGCCGAACTGAAGGACGCGACCCAGACCTACAAGTCGCTGATCCCGACCGACTACCCCTCGCTCGGCGCGCCCTGGATCGTCTCCGGCCTGGCGCAGCTGTACGCCAAATCCAAGTTGGCCGAACGCGTGCCGCTGCCGGTGAACCTGATCATCTCGAACGTGCCGGGATCGCCCGTGACCCTGTACCTGGCCGGCGCGCGCATGCTCGCCTACCACCCGATTTCGGCGATCACGCACGGTCTGGCCCTGAACATCACGGTACAAAGCTACGAGAAGGCGTTGGACTTCGGTCTGGTCGCCTGCGCGCGTGCGGTGCCCGATCTCGATGCCCTGATCGACGCACTCGCCGCTGAATACGACGAACTGAAGGCCCTTGCCGCCGCCCGCCTGGCCCCCAAGCCGGGCCGCAGGGGCAAGAGCGCCGTCCGCAGCCGGAGCAAGGCATGAGCAAGACCCAGATCGACCCCGATTCCGCCGCCCGTCCCGGCCTGCTCAAGCTCGCCCTGGAAGCGCGTGCGCCCTACGAGTTCGCGGCCGGACTGGCCAACCTCGCCTGGACCCGCCACCTGCCGCGCGGCAACCCGCACCCGGTCCTGGTGTTCCCGGGCCTGGTCGCGTCCGACCGCAGCACCCTGCTGCTGCGCACCCTGCTGTGGCGGCTCGGCTACCACCCCTACGGCTGGGAGCAGGGCTTCAACTTCGGGCCGCGCCACGGCGTCGTCGCCGGTTGCCGCGCCCGCGTCGAGGAACTGTTCGTCGAACACGAGCGGAAGCTCACCCTGATCGGCTGGAGCCTCGGCGGCATCTATGCGCGCGAGATCGCCAAGCTGGTGCCGGAATGCGTGCGCCAGGTGATCACCCTGGGTTCGCCGTTCAAGGGCGACCCGCGCGCCAACAACGCCTACGAGATCTTCCGCCTGCTCTCGGGGCATCGCGTCGATGCCAACATGATCGCGCGCATCGGCGAGAAGCCGCCGGTGCCGACCACCTCGATCTACAGTCGCAGCGACGGCGTGGTGCCCTGGCAGGCCTCGCATGAGGCCGAACACGAGGAGGCCGAGAACATCGTCGTCAAGGCCAGCCACCTCGGGCTCGGCTTCAATCCGATGGCCTTGTATGCGATCGCCGATCGCCTGGCGCAACGCGAGGGCCAGTGGCGGCGGTTCGAGCGCCGCGGCCTCAAGCGCCTGCTGTTTCCGGACGCATTCGCGCTCTGAGCATGCGCGCGCGCTGGTTCCTGTCGCTGTGGCTCGTCGCGATGCCCGCGCTGGCGACGCAGGAGATCGTCGACGTCCTGCCGAGCGGCGCGCACATCCGCGTTGCAGTACCCGAGGGCTGGCAGGCCGGGGACACCCTGCTGCTCTACCAGCACGGCTTCGACATGGACCCGGATGACAACCCGGATCTCGGTCCGCTGCGCGACCTGCAGCTCGCGCAAGGTTACGCGATCGCCGCCAGCGGCTATTCGCAATCCGGCTGGGCCCTGTTCCACGCGGCCGACGACAATCGCGACCTCGTCGCCTACGTGAGCGAACGCTTCGGCGCGCCGGGCGCCCTGGTCACGATGGGCGGCTCGATGGGCGGCCTGATCGCGCTCAAGCTGGCGGAGTCGCGCGGCTTCGAGCGCACGGCGGGCGTCTATGCCCTGTGTCCTCCGGCCGCAGGCGCGCGCAGCTGGGATGCCGCCTTCGATCTGCGCCTGGCCTACGACGCCGTCTGCCAGGGCGTCGGCGGCGGCGAGCTGCTGAAGGGCGACGAGCCGCTGTCGTGGGCGATGAACCTCGCCGACATCCCGGACAGCATGGGCGATCTCAGCGGCTCGCGTTCGGTACAGCAGACCTATGCGCGCATCCACCAGTGCACCGGCATCGCCGCGCCGAACTGGCTGCGCACGCCGCCGCAGCGCGAACGGCTGCAGCGGCTGATGCAATCCGGTGCGTTCGCGAGCGAGGATTTCCTGCTCTACAACCTGGCCTACGCCACCTTCGGCACGAGCGAGCTGGTGCGCGCTCCCGACAAGCTCGGCGCACGCAATCCGTTCGCGAGCCGCGGCGTCGCGGTTGGCGCCGCCCGCGGCGCCGCGCGCGGGCCGCGGCTCGACGCCGATGCGCTGGCCGCGTTCGACCTCGCCCGCACGTCGTCCCTGACCGGGCGCGTCGGTGCGAACACGCGCATCGTGTCCCTGCATACCGATGGCGACGAACTGGTGCGGCTGGCGCACCAGCAGGAGGTTCGCGCGCGCTACGGGACGCGGGCCTTGTCGGTGCCGATCGACGAAACCCAGGGTTCGCATTGCGGCTTCAGCCCCGCCGAGCTGGTCGCGGGCTGGCAGCGTCTGCGCGACTGGATGGCGCAACCGCAGCAGGCGGCCGATGCCGAGGCCCTTGTCGCGCAATGCTCGGCGGCGACGGCCCAGGGTTGGGACGGACCCTGCCGGATCGCGCCGGCCCTGCCGGTCGGCGACCTGGCCCAGACCATGCGTCCGCGCGATGCCAGCGTCGCCGCGGCGGGGGATGCCGCGACGGCGCGCTTCAGCGGCAGCTGGTTCGACCCGCAACGGTCCGGCGAGGGCGTGCTGATCGAACGCTTCAACGACCGCCAGGCCAGCGTGTTGTGGTTCACCTACGCGCCGGCCGGCGAACCCGAGGGCCTGGTCTGGCTGGGCGGCGTCGGCGACATCCAGGCCAACGGCATCCATGTCGAGACCGTGCGCCGCATGCGTGGCGCGCGCTTCGGCGACGCCTTCGATCCGGATGAAGTGATCGCGGAACCCTGGGGCAGTTTCGATTTGGCGTTCGATGGCGCCGACCTCGCCAATCACGCCGCGCGGCTGCATCTGCGGTATGCCGGTCCTTCGGCCTTCGGCCAGGGGCAGCGTCGCCTCCAGCGTGCCCTGGCGGTCGGTCCGGACGGCAGTTCGCATCGTCCCGACCACCCGCGCGACTGGCAGTACAGCGGCACCTGGTTCGATCCTTCCCGCAGTGGCGAGGGCTGGCTGGTGCAGCAGGCGGGCGCGCCGCTCGAGCGTTTGACCAGCGTGGTCTGGTTCACCTACGACCTGGACGGCAGCGCCCTCTGGCTGACCGGCACGGCCCTCGAGCAGGATGGGCGCGTCGACCTGACCTTGTATCGCACGCGCGGCACCCGCTTCGGCCGCGAGTTCGACGCCGCGGACGTCACCCTGTCGGTGTTCGGTCGCCTGCAGCTGGCGTTCGAGGGTTGCGCGGGCGCGCGTCTGCGTTTCGATGCAGCCGACGCGCGATACGGCGCCTTCGACCGCGATCTGGTGCGGCTGACGCGCCCGGATGCCGTCGCCGCGGCGTGTGCGCCGCCATGAAGCGGGTGCTGCGAGGGTTCGCCTTCGCGCTGGCCGTGCTGCTGATCGTCATGGGCGTGAACGCGTGGCGTGTCGCGGTGCCGGTGGTGGCGGTCGCGCCGTTCCGGCCCGCGCTCGACACCGCGGCGATGTCGCGACGTCTCGCGGCGGCGCTCGCGATCCCGACCCTGAGCGCCACGCCCGAAGCGCCCTCGCTGGAGCGCTTCTTCGAGCTGCATGCCTTGCTTCGGGCGCAGTTCCCGCGCGTGCACGGCGCGCTCGAGCGCGAGGTCGTCGCGAATGCGAGTCTGCTATATCGCTGGAAGGGACGCGGCGATTGTCCCGGGGTGCTGCTCGCCGCCCACCAGGACGTGGTGCCCGTCGAGCCCGGCACCGAAGCGTCGTGGACGCATCCGCCGTTCGCGGGCGTGGTGGCCGAGGGCGCGGTCTGGGGCCGCGGCGCGCTCGACGACAAGGCTTCGTTGCTGGCGATCCTGGAGGCAGTCGAACACCTGCTGGCGCAGGATGTTCGGCCCGAGTGCGACGTCTGGCTCGCCTTCGGCCACGACGAGGAAGTCAGCGGTCTCGAAGGTGCGGTGGCGATGGCTGCCCTGCTGCGACGACGCGGCGTCGTGCTCGACTACGTGCTCGACGAGGGCGGCGCCATCACGCTCGGCGCGATTCCCGGCACGACCACGCCGCTGGCGACCATCGGCGTGGCCGAGAAGGGTTACGTCAGCCTGCGCCTGGTCGCGCGGGATGCCGGCGGGCATTCCTCGATGCCGCCGCGGCGCACCGCGATCGGCCGCCTCGCGCGCGCCGTCGCCTTGCTGGAGGAGCACCGACCTTCGGCGGATTTTTCGCCGGTGCAGCGCGAACTGCTGCGCCGCATCGCGCCGCACGTCGAACCGCTGCAGCGCGTGGTGTTGTCGAACCTGTGGCTCACCGCGCCGCTGGTCGAACGCCTGCTCACCGCCCAGCCCGCCAGCGACGCGACCTTGCGCACGACGACGGCGCCGACGCTGTTTCATGCCGGCATCAAGGACAACGTGCTCGCCCAGCGGGCCGAGGCGGTGGTGAACTTCCGCGTGCGGGTCGGCGACCGCATCGACGGCGTGCTCGCGCACGTGCGCGAAACCATCGACGACGACGGCATCGCGATCGAGGTGCTGGACGGCTTCCGCAGCGAGCCTTCGGCCGTGTCCGCCTGGGAAGATCCGGCCTTCGCGCGGATCGAGGCGGCGTTGCGCAGCGTCTCGCCGGAGCCGGAACTGGTGGTGGCGCCCTACGTCACCTCGGGCGGCACCGATGCACGCCACTACGCGGCGCTGACGCCGCGTCTATATCGCTTCCTGCCGGTGCTGATGACGCCGGAGTTGCTGGCGAGCTTCCACGGCAACAACGAGCGCATCCCGCTGGCCGAATACGAGCGCATGGTGCGCTTCTACCTGCGCCTGCTGCAGCCCGCGACCGCGAGCCCGGCTCAACGGCAGTCGTAGGCGCCGAAGCGCTGTTCGCCGTTGAGCGGCTCGTCCAGCGCCTGGATGGTGTCGGCGCCGATGCGCGCGGCCTCGTTGCGGGCCAGCGATTCCAGTTCGTCGCGCACCTTGAGTTCGTTGCGTCGATACAGCCCGACCTTGTGCTTCACCGAGACGGTGACGTCGCCCTTGTGGGTGCAGGCGGTCAGCGTCTTGCCATAGGCCACGCGCACCTGCTTGCCGGCCTCGTCCGGTTCGACCCAGGTGCAGCCCGCGGCGAACAGCGGCAGGGAGGCGAGGAGCAGGGTGGTCAGGCGCATGGTCAACTCCTTGGGTGGCGACGCCGCGAGCATAGCCCGCGGCGTTTGGGCGTCGATGAACGTGGGCCGATCAGCGCACGCCGCATTCGCAATGCGCCTGCACCGCGATCGGCAGGCCGCCGGTCGGGCGCGCGTGCATCAGGCGCTGCAGGCGCTCCAGTTCGGTCCGCGCCGGTTCGCGCAACAGGGCCAGCGGCGACAGGAAGCCGTGTTCGCGCAGCAGGGCGGTGGCGCCCGAGCGCGAGGCTTCGATCAGCATGCTCTCGAACATGCCCGGGGTCTTTTCGACGTAGCGCGTGGCGTGGTCCTCGTCGAGCTTGGCGCGCCGGGCGGCATCGGCGATGGCGGCGTCGAGACCGCCGAAATCGTCCACCAGGCCGTGTTGTTTCGCCTGCGCGCCGCTCCAGACGCGGCCGCGCGCGACTTCGTCGATGGCGGTCTTGTCCTGTCCGCGAGCCTTGGCGACCTTGCTGATGAAATCGTCGTAGCCGGCGTTGAGCACGTCCTGGATCATCGCGCCGACGCGCGGGTCGAGCGGCCGCGCCGGATCGAAGGCGCCGGCCAGCCAGGTGGTGCCGACCCCGTCGGTGTTCAGGCCGACCTTGCCCATGGCCTCGGGCACGTTGAAGAACAGGCCGAAGATGCCGATGGAGCCGGTGATCGTGCTCGGGTCGGCGTAGATGCGATCGGCGTTCATCGAGATCCAGTAACCGCCGGAGGCGGCGAG
>CALMWD010000332.1 GCA_937873105.1 uncultured Rhodanobacteraceae bacterium | reverse complement strand
GGCCAGGCGCAGTCCGTGCAGTCCGCGTTCGGCCAATGCGAGATTGATCGAGCGGCCGCCGAGATAACCGACGCTGCGCGGATCCGGCCGGCGTTCGAACACCCGGACCCGTTCGCCGCGGCGCGCCAGCAGCAGGGCGAGCAGGCTCCCGGCCAGGCCGGCGCCGATCAGGGTGTATTCGCGTTTCGACATGGCGGCATCCGCGGCATCGGGAGCGCGATCATAACCAGCGCCCGGCGTCGATGATTGATCGCCGCGCGCGCGCCCACGACAATGGCGCCATGACTTCCCGATCGAACTACCGCATCGACGTGGCCGCGGCGCCGCGTTTCCTCGAAGCGCAGTCGCAGCCGGCGCAGGGGCGCTACGCCTTCGCCTACACGATCACCCTGCACAATGCCGGGGACGTGCCGGCCAAGCTGCTGACGCGGCACTGGGTGATCACCGATGCCAACGGCAAGGTCGAGGAAGTGCGCGGACCGGGCGTGGTCGGCGAACATCCGCACCTGCAGCCGGGCGAGCGCTTCGAGTACACCTCGGGCGCGATCCTGGAAACCCCGGTCGGCACCATGGAGGGCAGCTACCAGATGGTCGCCGACGACGGCACCGCGTTCGAGGCGCCGATCCCGCGCTTCACCCTGTCCGTGCCGCGCACCCTGCACTGATGGCCACCTATGCCATCGGCGACGTGCAGGGCTGCTACGACGCGCTCGCGCGCCTGCTCGAACACCTGAACTTCGACAGCGCCCGCGATCGCCTGTGGTTCTGCGGCGATCTCGTGAATCGCGGCGGACACTCGCTGGAAGTACTGCGCCTGGTGCGTTCGCTGGACGCGCAATCGGTCGTCGTGCTCGGCAACCACGACCTCAGCCTGCTCGCCATCGCCGAGCGCAAGGAAGCCGACCAGCGCCGCGCCAACGTCGACCTCGCGCGCGTGCTGATGGCGGCGGACCGCGAGGATCTGCTGAACTGGCTGCGGCACCGTTCGCTGTTCCACCTCGACCGCGAGCTCGGCTTCGCGATGGTGCACGCCGGCCTGGCGCCGCGCTGGACCCTGAGCATCGCCCGGGCGCGCGCCGCCGAGGTCGAGCGCAAGCTGCAGGGCGCCGACTACCGCAAGCTGCTCAAGCACATGTTCGGCGACCGGCCCGCGACCTGGTCGAAGAACCTCAACGGCATCGAACGCCTGCGCGCGATCATCAACGTGATGACGCGCCAGCGCTTCTGCGACGCGCGCGGACGCATGGACTTCAGCGCCAAGGGCGCGCCCGGCACGCAGCCGCCGGGCCTGTACCCGTGGTTCGAAGTGCCCGGGCACGCCCCGCGCGACCTGCCCATCGTCTGCGGGCACTGGTCCACGCTGGGCCTGTTCCAGGGACTCGGCATCCACGCCATCGACACCGGCGCGGTCTGGGGCGGCAAGCTGACCGCGCTCGAACTCGGTCCCGAGCCGCGCGTCCACGGCGTGCAGTGCGAGGCCCGCCTCGCGTTGCGCGATCGCTCCGCCGACTGACGCGTCACGAATGTTGCGCCGCCGATGCGCGCCGGTTGCGGCGGCATCGGTCATAATCCGCATCCGCCAAGCACTGTCCAACATGTCGAACTACGTTCCCGGACAACGCTGGATCTCGAACGCCGAACCCGAACTCGGCCTTGGCACCGTACTGCGGGTCGAGGGGCGCATGGTCCAGCTCGTCTATGCCCGCACCGGCACGGTGCGCCAGTACGCCACGCATTCCGCGCCGCTGACGCGCGCGCAGTTTCGCGTCGGCGACATGATCACGCTCGCCGGCAAGCCGCAGCGCGTCGATGCCGTCGACCAGCGCGATGGCCTGTTCCACTACCAGGTGCACGGTACCCCGTTCTGCGAGACCGCCCTCGACGACCTGCAGAACGTGTCGAAGGCCGAGGATCGGCTGAGCCAGGGGCGGGTCGACCGCAACGACCAGTTCGAATTCCGCCACCAGGCCCTGATGCAGCGCGCCCGCGCACGGCGCAGTCCGGCCTTCGGCCTGCAGAGCGCGCGCGTCGACCTGATCCCGCACCAGCTCAAGGTCGCGCAGATCGCCGCCGACCGGCGTCCGCCGCGGGTGCTGCTGGCGGACGAGGTCGGTCTCGGCAAGACCATCGAAGCCGGTCTCATCATCGCCCGCCAGATCGCCAGCGGTCGCGCCGGACGCGTGCTGGTGCTGGTGCCGGAAACGCTGGTGTACCAGTGGTTCGTCGAGCTGCTGCGCCGCTTCAACATCAGCTTCTCGATCTACGACGCCGAACGCGTCGAGGCGATCGAATTGAATTCGGACGGGCGCAATCCGTTCCAGGACGACGAGCTCGTCATCACCGACACCGCCTTCATCGTCGCGAATCCGGAACGCGCCAAGCAGCTCGTCACCGCCGGCTGGGACCTGCTGGTCGTCGACGAGGCGCACCATCTGTCGTGGTCGCCGGAAGAGGAGAGTCCCGAGTACGTGCTGGCGGAGGCGCTGGCCAAGCGCACTCCGGGCGTGATCCTGCTGACCGCGACACCGGAACAGCTGGGCCGCACCGGCCATTTCGCGCGCCTGCGCCTGCTCGACCCGGCGCGCTACCACGACCTCGCCGCGTTCCAGAATGAGACGGCGGAGTACGCGAAGCTGTCGGCGCTCGCGACCGCCCTGATCGAAGCGCAGCCGCTCGGCGTCGAAGAACAGCAGACGCTGACCGAAACCCTCGGCGACACCGCGCAGTCCCCCGAGGACGATGAAGCGCGCGATGCCATGCTGGCCGCGCTGATCGATCGCCACGGCACCGGGCGCGTGATGTTCCGCAATCGGCGCGCGGTCGTCGGCGGTTTCCCGAAGCGCGTGCCGCATCTGGTCACGTTGCCGGACGAACAATGCGACGAGGCCCTGCGCGGCCACCTGCTGGCCGAATTCCAGAGCGACGTCGACCCCGCGCCGCACGCGCTGCCGCTGAACTACGCGAAGGATCCGCGCCTGGCCTGGCTGGTCGCCCTGCTCGACGAATTCCCCGCCGACAAGTTCCTGCTGATCTGCCGCAGCCAGGCCAAGGTACTGGCGCTGGAGGAGGCGTTGCGCGCCGCCAGCGGCGTGCAGGTCGCACGCTTCCACGAAGGCATGAGCATCGTCCAGCGCGACCGCAATGCCGCCTTCTTCCAGAGTCCGGACGGCGCGCGATTGCTGCTCTGCGCCGAGATCGGTTCCGAAGGTCGCAACTTCCAGTTCGCCAGCCATCTGGTGTTCTGGGATCTGCCGCCGGATCCGGACCAGCTTGAACAACGCATCGGCCGCCTCGACCGCATCGGCCAGAAGCGCGACGTGAACCTGCATTTCGCGAGCTTCCGCCACAGCGCCCAGGAAGCGCTGGCGCGCTGGTTCGACGAGGGCCTGGATGCCTTCCGCAGCAGCCCGCAGGACGGCCGCGAACTGCTGCGCCGATTCGGTGCCGAGTTCGTGCACGTCGCGCGCGAATACGCGGCCGGGCACTCCGCCGCAGAAGAAGCGCTGGAGTCGCTGATCCGCCGCACCCACCAGGCGCACCGCGAACTCGCCGCGGCGATCCAGCAGGGCCGCGACCGCCTGCTCGAACTGGCGACCCTGCGCGCCGCGCCCGATGCCCTGTTGCAGCACGCCCTGCACGAGGACGATGGCGATTTCGAACGCGATGCCTTCCTGCTCAAGCTGTTCGAGCAATTCGGCATTAGCGCCGAGGACCTCAGCGACACCATCCACCTGCTCGATCCGGAATACCTCAGCACCGAGGCGTTTCCGGGCTTCGAGCACGGGCCGCGCCAGGCCACCTTCGATCGCGCGACCGCGCTGACGCGCGAGGACGTGCTGTTCCTGCGCCTCGACCATCCGATGGTGCAGGGCGCGCTCGACCTGCTGCTCAGCGCCGAAACCGGCAATGCCGCCTTCCTCGTCGATCCGGCGCTGCCGCCGCGCACGGCCCTGCTCGAAGCCGTGTTCCTGCTCGAATGCGTGGCCCCCGCCAGGTTGCACGTGGACCGCTTCCTGCCGCCGCTGCCGCTGCGCGCCGTCGTCGATTCGCGCCTGACCGAGCGCCCGGACTTCGAGCCGTCCGAGGAGGCGCGCCGCAAGGCCGGCGAGATCAGCGTCGACCTGGGCAAGCTGCGCAAGGTCCTGAACCAGTTGGTGCCGCCGATGCTGAAGACGGCCCAGGCCAAGGTCGAACGCCTGGCCCGCCGCGAGATCGAGGCGGCGATGCTGGCCGCCGACCAGCGCCTGGAGTCCGAGATCGAGCGCCTGGTCGCATTGGCCCAGGTCAATCCGGGCGTGCGTGCCGAGGAAATCGCCGCGGCCGAGGACGAGAAGCGCCAGTTGCACGAACTCCTGCCGGAATCGCGGCTGCGCCTCGACGCCGTGCGCCTGATCGTCAGCCCGGACTTCCTCGCGCTCGCGAACCGCGGCTGAAGGACGCATGCAACACGCGACGAAACTGCGCTGGACCGTCAACCTGTGGCCGCCGAACCTGGCGGCCGGCATTCGCGTGCTGCGCATCGATCCCGACTACCGCCACGTGCGCGTGCGCCTGAAGCGCTATTTCTTCAACCGCAACTACGTCGGCACCCATTTCGGCGGCTCGCTGTTCGCGATGACCGACCCGTGGTGGATGATCATGATGCTGCGCAACCTCGGTCCGGACTACATCGTCTGGGACAAGGCCGCGAGCATCGATTTCGTCAAGGCGGTGCGCGAGCCGGTGTACGCCGACTTCGTGCTCGATGCGAAGACGATCGACGACGTGCGCGCGGCCGCGGAGCGCGAAGGCAAGGCCCTGCACTGGTTCCATGTCGACGTGAAGACCGCCGAAGGCACGCTCGTGGCCCAGGTGCGCAAGCAGGTCTACGTGCGCCGCAAGCGCCGCGGCAGCGAAGCCATCACCGAACGGGAAGCGCCCGCCGGGCGATGATCTGCTCGGCGACGTCGAGCACGGTGTTCGCGGGCAGCAGGGCGTCGATCACCGGCACGGTCGGCATGGGGCGTTCGAAGCGTTCCAGCACCGCGTCGACCAGGGCCGGGGTGCGGTCGTCGGCCGGGTGGTAACGACCGGTGCGGCGGTCGGCGTGGATGCGCGCCTTGGCCACCTCGGCCGGGAGGTCCAGCCAGATCGGCACCAGGATCAAGTCGTACTTGGCGGCGATGCGCGCCACCCGTTCGAGGTCGGCACGGCTCGAAAAGGTCATGCCGTCGATCACCGTCGATTCGCCCAGCGCGCCATTGACTTCCACCGACAACAGCAGCGCATGGAAGGCCGCGCGTTTCTCCGGCAGC
>CALMWD010000331.1 GCA_937873105.1 uncultured Rhodanobacteraceae bacterium | reverse complement strand
GCGCACCACTCCCAGCCCTGTCGAGCCGCCTCCGATGACGACGACGTCGGTGTCGAGACGCTTCATTTGTCCCCTCCTTGGGCGTACCCCACTGGTTTATCACGTCCACCGCTGCGGGGGACTCTGCAGAGGGGATTGGGCCGCATCCGTGCAGGGCTCCGCTACGGCAATGAGTCAGATGTGCACAGCTGCGTGCACGGATGTTCAGGTACCCGACGGGCCGGTCCGGACGGCCCGCGCAATTTGCCGATCGACGGCTACTTCCTCGACTACCGCAAGACCCAGCGCCGTCCCGATGAACTGATCGTCGCCGTCACCCTGCCGAAACCCGATGGCCGCATCAGCGCCTCGTACAAGATCGCCAAGCGCCAGACCGACGACATCAGCATCGTCGCCGCGAGTTATGCGATCCGCCTCGACGGCGAACGCCGCGTGCAGCACGTGCGACTCGCGTACGGCGGCGTCGCCGCGATCCCGAAACGCGCGACACGCACCGAAGCGCTCCTGCTCGGCGAAGTGCTCGGCGACGCGCTGGTCGAACGCGCACGCGCGATGCTGGTCGAGGAGTTCGCGCCGATCAGCGACCACCGCGCCGACGCCGACTATCGCCGCGCGCTGGCCGGCAACCTGTTCGCCAAGTTCGTCGCGGAGAAGCTGACATGAACGCGCCGAACTCGCCCAGGCCGACCACGCACGAATCCGCCGTGGGCCATGTCACCGGCCGCGCCGTCTACGCCGACGAGCAGCATCCGCCGCAGGGCCTGCTGAGCCTGTATCCGGTGCAGGCGCCGCACGCGCATGCGCGCATCCTCGCGATCGACGTGTCGGCCGCGCGGTCGATGCCCGGGGTCGTGACCGTGCTGACCGCCGCCGACATCCCGGGCACGAACGACATCGGCCCGATCGTGCACGACGAGCCGGTGATGCCGGCCGAGCACGTGAGTTTCTTCGGGCAGGCCGTGGCCTGGGTCGTGGCCGAGGACGAAACACAGGCCGCGACCGCAGCGAAAGCCGTACGCGTCGACTACGAGCCGCTGCCGGCGCTGCTGGACGTGCATGCCGCCCTGGCCGCGAACGCCTTCCATCTGCCGCCGGCCCGGGTCGCGCGCGGCGAGGTCGACAGCGGACTCGCGAACGCGCCGCATCGCCTGCAGGGCGAACTGATGATCGGCGGTCAGGATCATTTCTACCTGGAGACGCAGGCCTGCTGGGCCCAGGTGGACGGCGACGGCACGGTCCACCTGACCTCGTCGACACAACACCCGAGCGAGACCCAGCACATGGTCGCGCACGTGCTCGGCATTCCCTCGAACCGCGTCGTCTGCCGCTGCCTGCGCATGGGCGGCGGTTTCGGTGGCAAGGAAACGCAGGCGAATCCGTTCGCCGCCGTCGCCGCTCTCGCGGCGTGGAAGACCGGACGCCCGGCGCGCGTGAAGCTGCATCGTGCGCTCGACATGCAGCTGACCGGCAAGCGCCATCCGTTCCTTGCGCGCTTCGAGGTCGGCTTCGACGACGACGGCCTGATCCACGCCGCCCGCATCGACCTGATCGCGGACGGCGGCTGGAGCGTGGACCTGAGCCCGCCGGTGCTGATGCGGGCGATGGTGCACGTCGACAACGCCTACTTCATCCCGCACATCGAAGTGATCGGGCGCATCGCCAAGACCCATGTCGCGTCGAACACCGCCTTCCGCGGCTTCGGCGGCCCGCAGGGCATGGTTGTCGGCGAGGAGATCGTCGATCGCGTCGCGCGCTTCCTCAGGTTGCCGGTCGACCAGGTGCGCGAGCGCAACTTCTATCGCGAAGGCCAGACGCCGGACCGCAACCAGACGCATTACGGCCAGCCGGTGGTCGACAACGAACTGCCGTCGCTGTGGACGCAGCTGCGCGCGCGCAGCGACTACGACGCGCGTCGTGGCGAGATCGACGCGTTCAACCGCCTTCATGCGCAGAAAAAGCGCGGGCTGGCGATCACGCCGGTGAAGTTCGGCATCTCGTTCAACAAGACCGAATACAACCAGGCCGGCGCCCTGGTGCACGTCTACACCGATGGCAGCGTACAGCTGAACCACGGCGGCACCGAGATGGGCCAGGGCCTGCACACCAAGATGCTGGCGGTGGCGGCGAAGACGCTGGGCGTGTCCATGTCGCGCATCCGCATCATGCCGACCAGTACCGACAAGGTGCCGAACACCTCGGCGACGGCGGCAAGCAGCGGTTCCGATCTGAACGGCCAGGCGGTCAAGGCGGCCTGCGACACCTTGATCGCGCGCATGGCGCCGGTCGCCGCGGCCTCGCTCGGCGGCGCGGCCGACGACGTGGTGTTCGCGGGCGACCGTGTCTTCCTGCGCGACCGACCGGAGGTGTCGCTGGCCTTCGAGGACGTGGTGCGTTCGACCTACAACGCGCGCATCAGCCTGTCCGCGACCGGCTACTACCGCACGCCCGGCCTGAGCTGGGACCCGAAGCTCGGCCGCGGCCATCCGTTCTACTACTACGCTTTCGGCGCCGCGGTCTGCGAAGTCGAGGTCTGCGGCCTGACCGGCGTGCATCGGTTGTTGCGCGCCGATCTGCTGCACGATGTCGGCGATTCCATCGCCGAGCTGATCGACCGCGGCCAGATCGAAGGCGGCTTCGTGCAGGGCCTGGGCTGGCTGACCAGCGAGGAGCTGCGCTGGAACGCCCAGGGCCGGCTGCTCACCGATGCGCCCAGCACCTACAAGATCCCGACCGTCGGCGACGTGCCGGAAGACTTCCGCGTCGATCTGTACCGACGCACGACGCCGCCGAGCACGAACGTGATCTTCCACAGCAAGGGCGTGGGCGAACCGCCGTTCATGCTCGCGATCGCGGCGCGCGAGGCCATCCGCGATGCGGTGGCCGCGTTTGGCGACGTGCGCGTGGTCGAACTCGCCTGCCCGAGCACGCCGGAAGCGATCTACCGCGCGATCGAGCAGGTGCGCGGGGCGCCCAATGACTAGAGCTGTTTTTCCTCTCCCCGTGACCACGGGGAGAGGATGCCGAAGGCAGGTGAGGGGCGCTCTTCGTCCTGCAATGCGGGGCGAAGAAACGGCAAGTGGCGATGACTGAGCGCCTGTTCTCGACACTCGCCGATTGGCTATCGACCGAAGCGGTCGTGCTTGCCACCGTGCTGTCCACGCGTGGCGCATCGCCGCGTCATGCCGGGGCGCAGATGCTGGTCGCGGCGCGCGGGAATGCCGGCAGCGTCGGTGGCGGACGCCTGGAGCAGCATGCGATCGCAGCGGCACGGCAGCTCCTGGCTGGCACCGGCGATGCTCGCGAAGTCGCCATCGACCTGACCGGACGCGAGGGCGCGCACGGCGTCTGCGGCGGCTCGATGCGAATCGTGCTGCGCCGCTGGCAAGGCGAGGCCGACCGCGAACGCGCCGCGAGCATCGCCCAATCGCTGGGCGCGGGCCGGCGCGTCGCACTGGACACCACCGACCTCGGCGGCACGGACGCGGCGCTGGAACTCGAACCGGCGCCGCGTTTGCTGATCCTCGGTGCCGGCCACTGCGGCCTCGCGCTGTGCCACGCGGCGCGGCCGCTGGGTTACGACCTGCAGGTGCTCGACGACCGCGCCGGCGGCTACGACACCACGGCATTCGTCGGCGCCACCTGCCACAACGACCGCGACGCGCTGCCTGCCCTGCTTGAAGGCGAACGTCGCGTCGCCGCAGTGCTGCAGAACCGCGATTGGCCCACCGACGCCGCGCTGTTGCCGATCCTCGCGCAGCGGCCGCCGCATTACGTCGGCATGATGGGCAGCCGCAAGCGCGTGCGCCAGGTGTTCAAGGCCGTGCCCGACCTCGCCGAGTTTTGCGGCCGCATCCATGCGCCGATCGGACTGCCGATCGGCGCCGAAACCCCCGAGGAACTCGCGATCAGCATCCTTGCGCAGGTGATCGCGACGCTTCGCGCCGTCGACGCCTGAACGCGTCGACCTCGCCGGCTCAGTCCTCGAAGCCGTCGTCGAACAGCTCGTCGAGCCCGGCGACGACGGTTTCGCACGTCGAGAATTCCGACGTGTCTCCAGGCAATCCGGGCCCGAGCTTTGTCGCTGTGGCCGTGACCACACTGCCCACCGGCAGCGCTTCCGATAGAGTGAAGCTGAAGGAAACCTCCCCGGAAGACGACGTGGTCGCGGTCACGCGGCCAATGGGCGTCTTGCCTTCGCCGTGGGTGGTGAGGCCGTCGCAGCTATCGCTGTTGTAGAAGTCGATCCGGTATTCGGAACTTGCTTCGGCGAACAACGCGGATTCGATGACGGTCACGTTGCCGTAGACGGTGGCGGAGTCATGATGCGGATAGTTCTGCAAGCGATTGGGACCGGCATCCGCATCTCCGGCGTCATTCAGGGTCACGCCCTGGCTGGATCCGAGGTCGATGCCGAGCGCCCCGTTGTTCGAGATGCGGTTGCCGCGGATCGTGACGCGCGAGCCATCGATCACCCAGACGCCGGTTTCGTCGTTGAAGCCGATGTCGTTGCCGCCGCCCTCGGTGTACGCGCTGTTGCCGAGGACGCTGGCGATGTTGCCGCCGCTGACCGCGATGCCATGGCGGTTGCCGACGCTGAAGCCCGGGAAGCTGAAGCTGGCGCCGACGGCATTGTTGCGGATGCTCGAACTGAGGCCGCCGCTGATGGCGATGCCGGCCCCGTCGTTGCCGCCGATGGCGTTGTCGATGACGGTCACGCCGCCGGTGTTGTACAGGCTGATGCCGGCGCCGGCGTTGGGCAGCGCCGCGGTGCGCGCCGCGTTCAGTCCGATCAGGTTGTTTTCGATGGTGATGTCGGGGCCGTAGCTGTCGGTATTGCTGACGCTGATGCCGTCGAAACTGCTTGCGCCCGAGATCAGGTTGCGCTGCCACAGTCCCGGCCCGCCGACGCGCAGGGCCTCGGCGGCGTCGGAAATGAAAATGTTGCGGACATTCGACGACAGCGTGCTGCCGTTCGGCAGGGTGCCGGCGAACTGGTTGCCGGAGATGTTGTGGCCGCGGCCACCGCTCAACCGGATGGCGCCGCCGGTGCCGAAATTGCCGAAGCCCAGGCCCCAGACGGCCAGTTGCACCGTGCTGGCGGCGGAAGCCGAGACGCGCAGGCCGGTGGACACGGTGGCCGGATGGATCGCATTCAGGCTCACGCAGACATCGGCATTGAAGGCCACCAAGGCCGTGTTCTGATGCGCGCCGATCTGCGAGTAGCCGTCGACCACCAAGGGCGCGGTGATGTCCGGCAATGCACTCAGCAGCAGGATCGCCTGGTTGCCGCAGGTGCCGGGGATGTTGAAGGCAATGCGGTTGAGATCGGCATTGGCATTGGCGGCAGTGATGGCCGCGCGCAACGAACCGGCACCGCTGTCGGCGGTGTTGGTCACCACCAGGTCGCTGTAATTGTTGAAACTGGACTCGTCGGCGCCCAGGTCGAAGGCGCTGCCGACCAGGCGCGGGCCGCCGTGCAGGTCGTAGTCGACATTGGGGTCCAGCGGACTGACGTTGGCCGCGGGCGATGCCAGTTGCAGGTCGAAGTTGTTCCCAGCCGCATTCACGAACAGCGGATCGGCGTCGAAGTTGGCGCTGTCCTCGTAGGGTCCGGTGGCATATGCGCCGTCGACGATGTTGTGGCGAAAGGCGATGGTGTTTTCGGCCGCGAAGTCGACGTCGCGCGGGGCATTGTCGTGGAAGATGTTGTTGTAGGCGCTGCCGCGGCGCGCATAGACGCAGACGGCGGCGTTTCCGCCACTGCCCGTCGCGGCCGTGATCGTGTTCTGGATCAGGGACACGCCGGTCGGCAAGCCATAGCCCGAGTAGACGTAGGGCGCATCGAGCAACAGGGCACAGCCGCTGCCGCTCACCGACAGGTTCGCGAACACGCTGTTCACCACCGTGATCGTTCCGCGCGGGCTGGACACGGCGACACCGGCACCCCCGCCGACGGCATTGCGGATCACGCTGTGCGAGATGAACATGGCGGGATTCGCCTCGGCGGCGCCCTGCAGGTACACGCCGGCGGTATTGCGCAGGGTCAGGCCGTCCAGCGCCACCGCTCCCCGGACGCCCAGCAGGTGCAGGTGATATAGGTTCTGGCCCTGGATGTGGGTGTTGCCGGCATCGACGCTGCGGCTGCCGCAGCCGGGCGCGTAGCCGCCCAGCAGGCGTACGGTGGCGCTGGCTTCCGGCGTGATCGCGACCGAGCCGCTCATCGCGTAGGTGCCCTGGACGATGCGAATCTCGTGTTCGCCGCCGACCCCCGAGGTATTGCCCAGGGCGGTCGCGATCGCGGCCCAGCTGTTGGCGCAGGTGATGGTCTGCGCCGACGCCATCGCCGGCGCGAACAGCAGCGACGCCAGCAGGATGAGCCAGGGGTTGGATATGCGGTTCATGAGGTTCTCCGCGGACAACAGGCCCGTTCCATGGCGACAACGGAAGTCGGGGCGAAAACCGAACGCGCCGCCACGAAATTTTTTCGGCAGCTTCAGCCGCGACCGGGACTCGCCGCCGTGACCAATGCCACGGGCGGGCGGCGCACCCGCCGCTATGCTGTGGCTTCCTAAACGATTCAGGAGAGCAGCGATGCGGATGGGCTGGGTGGTGGTGATGGCGATGGCGGCATTCGGTGTCGTCGCGAAGGACACGGTGCCGAAGCCGATCGACGTGGCGGCGCTCGCGATCAAGCACGAGACGTTCACGCTGGATAACGGCCTGCGCGTGGTCGTGCACGAGGACCGCAGCGTGCCGCTGGTCGCGGTGAATTTCTGGTACCACGTCGGCTCGCGCAACGAGAAGCGCGGCCGCACCGGCTTCGCGCACCTGTTCGAGCACTTCTTCTTCAACGGCTCCGAGCATTACCCGCACGGCTTCCGCGAAGCCATGGACGACCTCGGTGCCAACAACCGCAACGGCACCACCAACACCGACCGCACCAACTTCTTCGAGGACGTGCCGACCTCGGCGCTGGAGCGCACGCTCTATCTCGAAGCCGACCGCATGGGCTTCCTGGCCGGCAACCTCAGCGCCGAGATGCTGGAGCGCGAGCGCGGCGTCGTCCAGAACGAAAAGCGCCAGGGCGAGAACCAGCCCTATGGCCGCGTGTTCTCGCGCCTGGTCGAGCAGATGTACCCGTATTCGCATCCGTACAGCTGGTCGACGATCGGCAGCATGGACGACCTGAACGCCGCGACCATGGACGACATCAAGGACTGGTATGCGTCCTGGTACGGCCCGAACAACGCCGTGCTCGCCCTCGCCGGCGACATCAGCGTGGACGAGGCAAAACGCCTGGTCGGGAAGTATTTCGGCGGCATCGCCCCGGGCCAGCCGGTGGCCAAGCTCAAGGCCTGGGTGCCGGCGCTCGACGCCGACGTGCGCGACCACATGGAAGACCGCGTGCCGCAGACGCGCATCGTGCGCGCCTGGCACGTGCCGCAGGCGGGCACGCGCGAGCTGCACGCGCTGGAACTCTACGCCGGCCTGCTCTCGGGCAGCGAAAGCTCGCCGCTCGACAAGCGCCTCGTGTTCGGCAAGCAGCTCGCGACTTCGGTCGCGGCCTTCGCCTGGGGCCAGGAGCTGTCCGGCCTGTTGATGGTGCAGGTCGACGTCAAGCCCGGCGCCGATCCGGCCGAGGCCGAACGCGAACTCGACGCGGTCATCGCCGAGACGCTGGCCCAGCCGATCGACGCCGCCGAACTCGATCGCGCCCGCACCCGCTACCTCGCCGATTTCGCGCGCGGCATCGAA
>CALMWD010000330.1 GCA_937873105.1 uncultured Rhodanobacteraceae bacterium | reverse complement strand
CCGGCAGCGGCGAGACCCGCCTGGCCGTGGCCGACTTCGATGGCGACGCGCTGCGCCTGCGCGTGACGCCGGTGCCGCCGGACCTGGAGATCACCGGCGTGCTGGCCGACTACGAGACGCCGCCCGGCCAAGCGCGCGAATACCGGCGTGCCGCCCTGGTCGCCGACGCGACCGGCGAACACGCCTATCGTTTCGACCTGCCGCCGGCCCTGCCGGCATCGGCCGCGCGCATCGACCTCGGCGACGGCGGTGCGCTCGCCACGGTGACCCTGTCGGTGCGCGAGGGCGAGTGGTGGCGCCAGGTGGCCAGCGATACCGCCTTCGACATCGCCGTCGGCGAAGGCGCGCTGGTGCGCAACCGCCTCGCCTTCCCGAGCACGCGCGCGCAGCGTTGGCGGCTGCAGGTCGAGCCGGACATCGGCATGCCCATCGTCGACATCGGCTATCGGCCCGACGTGTACCTGATCGCGCATCCGGGGCCGGCCGAGCTGCTGCTGGTCGCCGGCAGCGCCCGCGCCGAACGCGCCGATTTCCCGATCGATCCGCTGATGCGCGAATTGCGCGCCCAGTTCGGCGCCAGCTGGACGCCGCCGCGCGCGACGCTCGGCCCGCGCAGCGAACGCACCGGCAAGGCCGCGCTCAAGCCGGTTCCGCCGCCCCCGCCCTATCGCGCCTGGGCGTTATGGGCGGTGCTGGTCGCGGCCGCGCTGATGATCGCCGCCCTCGCCATCCGCCTGCTGCGCGAACCGCCGCGCGACTGAACCCTCGTCGCGGCGATGCGCGTGCAGCTCGAGCGCCTTCGCGTCCTTCAGGAAGGCGTAATAGGCTTGGCTGATCGAGGCGATCCAGCCGGCCCAGCCGTTGACGAGTTGCCGCTTCAACACCAGCTGCTTGAACAGCACCAGCGGCGGATAGAAGACCAGCCGCAGCTTCAGGCGCCACGGCGCGCGCCGCGCGGCCAGGCGCGCGGCCAGGCCGCTCGAGTACCGATCGATGCGCTGCACCTTGCTGGCGATGTCCGGTTCGCCGTCGTGCAGGAGTCGGACGGGCAGCCGCGCCACGCGCCCGGACCGCCGGTCCGGCGCGGCATGGATCGGGTCGCGCACGTCCATGCGGTGCACGCGCCGGTCGAACAGACGCAGGTGATGGTTGTGCTTGCTCCATGGATGCTGCCAGCGCCAGAACATGCGTTCGCAGCGCGGCAACTCGTAGCCGCTGGCCCGCGGCGACGCCAGGGCTTCCTCGATGCGGGCCGCGGCCCCAGGCGCCAGCATCTCGTCGGCGTCCAGCAGCAGGATCCAGTCGTGCGCCGCCAGATCGATCGCGCGCTGTTTCTGCGGCCCGTAACCGCGGAACGCCTCGACCTGCACCCGCGCTCCATGTCGCCGCGCGATCGCCGCCGTCTCGTCGGTACTGCCCGAATCCAGCACCAGCACCTCGTCCGCGAACGCCAGCGAGGCCAGACAGGCGTCCAGCGTCGCCGCGTTGTTGTAGGTCGTCACGACGGCGGACAAAGGCAACCGGCTCATCGCTCCGGCTCGCGCGGCGGCGCCGTGTGGGCAATCCAGACCAGGAGCAGCCAGAAATAGAGGTTGGACCAGAAGCTGGAATAGAAGGCGAAGTGGGTGTTGATCGGGAACAGCATCGCGAGCAGGGCGATGCCGTAGGGCGCGGCGGCATGGCGTTCGTGGCGCGGCAGGCGGCGCGCATGGCGGACCACCAGGGCGAGGAAGGCGAGCCAGCAGGCCAGCCCGATGGCGCCGGTTTCCGAGGCCACTTCGAGCAGCCACTGATGCGCGTGGAAGGCGCCCTGGCCGGGGTTCATGGCCAGCCACTGGTCGTCGGCGCGGGCATGGGCGATGTAGTCGACGCGGAAGGCACGCACGCCGACGCCATTGACCGGATGCGCGAGGCTCATGTCGACGGCCGTGTCCCAGATCGAGACGCGGTAGGCGAGCGCATTCTCGAGCGCGGCACGGCTGCCGTCGAAGGCCAGCAGGGTGCGGTCGACGCGCACCGCGAAGCGTTCCGAAGTCACGTAGGCGACGCCGCCAGCGGCGCTCGCGGCGACACCGGCGACCAGCAGGGCGAGCGCGAAGCGGCGCGGCGTCTGCGCGATGCGCCAGAGCAGGACCAGGGTGACGACGGCGAAACTGATCCAGCCGCCGCGCGCGCCCGCGAGCAACACCGCGAGCGCGGCCAGCAGCCAGACCAGCGCGGCGATGCGGCGTCCATAACGATCGAGCGCCACCAGGACCGGCAGCGGCGACAGGACCGCGAGCACCGGACCGAGCTTGAGGTTGTCGTCGCCGAAGATGCCGCTGACGCGGTCGGTGTTCAGCGCGCCGCCGAGACCGACGCCGAAGATCGACTGCACCAGCGCGTCGAACACCCAGAACAGCACCAGCCAGCCGCTCCACCACCACAGGGTGCGCCGCGCCGTCGTCGTGGCCAGCGCTTCGACGCAGAACAGCGCGAACGGCAAGTAGCGAAGGTCGGTCGCGACTTCGAGCCAGCTCTTGTCCGGTGCCAGGCTGTCGATGGCGGAAGCGAATTCCGGCAGCCAGTAGGCAGCGAAGGCGAGCAGCGCGAGCCGGTAACGCGGTTCGGCGATGCGGCTGGGCGCACGCACCCAGCCGGCGAGCGCGTACAGCGCCCCGATCAGGATCGGCACCTCGGCCATGCGGCCGAACGGCAGCAGGAACAGCACCGACCACAGGCACAGGGCCGCCGCCAGAGCGCGACGATCGGTCTTCATCGGCGTGGTGCCTCCGCCAGTTCGCGGTAGACGGCGAGCGTGGCCGCCTGCATCTGTTCCAGCCGGTAGCGATCGAACGCGGCCGGCCGTTCGCCGCTGGAGAGCAAAGCCCGCGCCCGCTCGGCCAGGGCCAAGCGATCGCCGACCGGCACCGCGCCCTGCGGAAACAGGTCGCGCAACTGCTCGCCGACGCCGGCCAGGTCGAAGCCGAGCACCGGCACGCCGAGGTTCAGTGCCTCGACCACGGTACGCCCGAAGGCTTCCGGCTTCGGCGAGACCTGCAGGACCAGGGCGCTGGCCGCCATCACGTCGCGCACGTCGCGGCGCGGCGCGGTCATGACCACCGCGTCGGCGACGCCATGCCGATGCGCTTGCGCACGCAGTTCGTCGACGTAGTGGGAACGACCGGGCTCGCGCACGCCGAGCAGGACCAGTCGCGTCTCGATGCCCGCCTCGCGCAGGTCGGCCACGAGCCGAATCGCGTGGCCGTGTCCCTTCATGCGCGTGCCGCGCCCGGCCAGGCACAACCAGGGCGCGGGGCCGGCCAGGGCCGGATGTTCGGCCACGAACCGCTTGCGCCAGTCGCCGTCCGGACGATGGCCGTGCGGGAACTCGTTCGGATCGACCGCGCGCGGAATCACGCGCAGGCGCGACGGATCGGTCTTCGGGTAATGCCGGAGGATGTGCTCGCGCACCGTCTGCGACACGCAGATCACGCGCTCGCCGCGGGCCATGATGCCGGAGTAGGCGTTGACCGAATTCAGGCCATGCATCGTGGTCAGGAAACGCGGTCGGGTACGCGCGTCCATGCCGCGCCAGGCCAACCAGGTCAGCCAGGCCGGCAGGCGCGAGCGCGCGTGCACGAGGTCGGCGCCGAGGTCCCTGAACAGTCGCCTCAGCTTCGGGACCAGCCACAGGCTGGCGATCGACTTGCGGCCGACCGCGAGTTCGATGTGTTCGCTGCCGCCGGCGACGAGCGCCTCCACCAGCTTGCCGCCCGCGGACACGACGACCGACCGGTGCCCGGCCGCGACCAGGGCGCTGGCGATTTCCAGGGTGCCGCGCTCGACGCCGCCGGCTTCGAGCGCCGGCAGCAGCTGCACCACGGTCAGGGGCCGCGACATCGGTCGCGTCCGTGCATCAGTCGATCAGCTGGTAGACCGCGCCGCAGTACATGCAGCGCGCTTCCTTCTGGTCTTCGAGCGGCAGGTACACGCGCGGATGCGAGTTCCACAGGGCCATGTCCGGCTGCGGGCACGACACCGGCAGGTCGGCGCGCTTCACTGCGTAAACGCGTTCGGCATTGGCGGGTTTCGTGGCATTGGCGGACATGGCTGCACCTTCGGGATCAGGCGCCCATTGTAGGCGGGCCGTGCGGCGGGCGCGAGACGCCCGCCGCCGTGATCAACGACCCCAGACTTCGACGCGGGCCTGGTCCAGCGACAGTTCGGTGTCGCCGATGATGCCGATGGCCTTGACGCAGCGTTCGCCGCCGCGCAGGTCGATCCAGCGCGAATGGCTGCCCTGGCCGATGCGGTCCTTCACCGGCAGGTAGTCGACGCCGCCCTTGGCATACCGCACCCACAACTTCTCGATTTCGACCTGACCGCGCTCGATGCGCAGCTGCACGGCGTGGATGCCGCGCCGGCATTTCTGGAAGCGGATCACGTCGGTGTCGTTCTCGATCTTGGTCAGGCGCGTGCTGCCGAGCAGTCGTTCGGCGTCGGCCTGGCTCGTGGACGGCACCAGCGCAGCCGTCGCGAACACGACGGCCGCAAGCAGCGTGGACAACTTCAGATTCATGGCGGGGCTCCGATCCCGACCCCATCGGGTCGGTCCGAGCCTAAAACGCGGCATGCCCGCCGCGGTTGACTTGCGCGGCGATCAGGGCAGGTCGAACAGCAGAAACTCGGCCTCGGTCGCAGCACGGATACGCACGGCGGCCTCTCCTTCGATCGCGGCGCCGTCCCCGGCATGCAGGCTGTGGCCGTTGAACTCGACCTCGCCGCGCGCGACCTGCACCCAGCCGCGCCGCCCGCCGGCGAATGCGTGCTCGACGGCCGCGTCCGCCGGCAACAAGCTGCCGTAAAGATCGGCGTCCTGGCGCATCGACAACGAACCGTCGCGGCCGTCGCCGCTGGCCAGCAGGCACAGACGCCCGCGCCGCGCCTCGGCATCGAAATGCTTCTGCTCGTAGCCGGGCACGATGTTGAGCCGGTCCGGCTGGATCCAGATCTGCAGGAAATGCACGGGCTCGTTCTTCGAGGCGTTGAACTCGCTGTGCTGGATGCCGCTGCCGGCGCTCATTCGCTGCACGTCGCCCGGGCGGATCACCGAACCGGTGCCGAGGCTGTCGCGGTGCTCCAGGGCGCCGGCCAGCACCACGCTGATGATCTCCATGTTCGCGTGGCCGTGGGTCGGGAACCCGCCGCCCGGCGCGACCCGGTCCTCGTTGATCACGCGCAGCGGCCCGAAGCCCATCTGCGCCGGGTCGTAGTAGTGCCCGAACGAGAAGGTATGGCGGCTGTCGAGCCAGCCGAACTGGGCGGTGCCGCGGTCGCGGGCCTTGCGCAAGGTGATCATGGGTTCCTCGAAGTGGGCGGCGCGACGTCGGTCCG
>CALMWD010000329.1 GCA_937873105.1 uncultured Rhodanobacteraceae bacterium | reverse complement strand
GCGAGCTGGCCGCGTTCTTCGACCCGTACGGCAACGCCGCGCACTGCGCGCTCGAGTTCGACGTCATCGGCGAGGACGTGCTGATCACCGGCGCCGGTCCGATCGGTATCATCGCCGCCGGCATCTGCAAGCACGTCGGCGCGCGCAACGTCGTCGTCACAGACGTCAACGACTACCGCCTGAAGCTCGCCGCCGACATGGGCGCGACCCGCGTCGTCAACGTCAGCAAGCAGTCGCTGAAGGACGTCGTGAAGGACCTGCACATGGAGGGCTTCGACGTGGGCCTCGAGATGAGCGGCAACCCGCGCGCCTTCAACGACATGCTCGATTGCATGTACCACGGCGGCAAGATCGCCCTGCTCGGCATCCTGCCCAAGGGCGCCGGCATCGACTGGGACAAGGTCATCTTCAAGGGCCTCACCCTGCACGGCATCTACGGCCGGCGCATGTACGAGACCTGGTACAAGATGACGCAGATGGTGCTGACCGGCTTCCCGCTGCAGAAGGTGCTCACGCACCAGATCCACATCGACGACTTCCAGCGCGGCTTCGAACTGATGGAATCCGGCCATTGCGGCAAGGTCGTCTGCAGCTGGAACTGATCAGCCCAGCGCGCCCGCGTAGTGCGCCTGCAGGGTCGAGTCGCGCGTGACCAGGGCGGCACGCAGCAATTCGGCGTGCGCCACGATCAGGCGATCGAAGGGATCGCGCGTGAAGCGCAGCGTCAAGGCTTGGCGCACCACTGCCGCCAGCGGTTCCTTGCTCTCGACGATGCCGATCTCGTCCAGGAACGCCTGTACGCGCTCGGCCGGCACCTGCGCGCGTCCGATCTCGTGCAGCAGTTCCAGTTCCAGCGCGACCATGGGCGAATAGCGCACGACCTCGGTGTCGAGCAGGCGCTGCGCGCGGCGCGACACGTCGAGCCGCCCCTTGTACAGCGCCACCGCGATATGGGTGTCGATCATGACGATGCTCATCGGGGCGGAGCCTTCGCCCGCGTCTTGCGCGTCCCGGCCCCTTCGCGCTTGGGTGCGACGGTGGCGTAGGTCGCGGGCGTCTCGTTGACGCCGTGGGTCTCGGACCAGCGTGCCGGCGACTCGTGCGGATCGAGTTCCGGACCGATCTCGTAGGCCTGCGGACGCAACTTCGAAAGCCGCGAAAACGCCGGCTTGGGCGCTTCCTCGCGGATGAAACGCAGGCGTCGACCACGGCGCACGATGACCACTTCCTCGCCCGTCTCCAGCACGCGATCGGCGAGTTCGAACAGGCGCTGGCGCAACTCGGTCAGGGACACTTCCACGCGAACACTTCCAATCCGGTACGTACGTACGTACGGTACGCCGGGCGGCGGTTGCGGTCAATCCCAAGGGCCTGTCCGCGCCCGGCGCCAGCCCGCACCTGCAGACAGCCGCCTATACTGCGCGTCGCCCGAATGCCTGCCCTCGCCGACACCATGTCCAGCGCGCCGACACAACGCCCGAATGCCGTTTCGCCGCGTTGCCATGCCCGCATGCGCAGGCTTTGTGCGCTCATGTTGCTCGGCACTGCGCTGACGCAAGCGGCCGAACAAGCGCCGCCCCCCGCCCCGGAGTACGAAACCGAACCGTCCTACAGCGCCGACCAGCTGCTGCAGCCGGCCCTGCTCTCGGGGCCCAGCTGGCAGATCGATCCGATCGTGCCGATCCGCGGCTACCTGGCGCAGTTTCGCCTGGCCACCGACTACGGCTACCTGCAGGTCGAGGGCCGTGCCGACCTGGTCGAGCGCATCCACGAAATCGAGGTCGTCGAACAACTCGCCGCGGTCTCGCGCGGCAGCGCCTTCGCGGATGCGGTCGGTCATGCCGGCAAGGACATCGCCGCGACCATCGCGCGCCTCGGCACGCATCCGATCGAAACGGTGAAGTCGATTCCCGGCGGACTCCTGCGCAGCCTGCGCTCGAAGTGGCGCGAATTGCGCGAGGAAGCCGCACGCGCCCGCGACCGCGCCGGCGAGGAGTGGCGCGACGAGGACGGCATCGGCGTCGGCCCGCCTGCGCCCACCCCGCACGTGCGCGAATCGGACTGGTGGCAACAGTCGCAGCGGACCACCGGCCGCCTGGCCAAGCGCTGGATCGGCTTCACCGCCGCGCGCCGCACGCTGGCGCAGCGCATGGCGGTCGACCCGTACTCGCGCAACGCCTTGCTGAACCGCGAACTCGACCGCCTGGCCTGGGCCAGCCTGGCCGGCGACAAGAGCCTGTCCGCCGCCATCGACAGCATGGCGCCGGGCGCGCGCGAGGCCATCGGCGTCAGCCGCCGCATCGACGACGTGGTCTGGGAACTCGACCCGGTCGCGCTCGGCCGGATGCAACGCGAACGCCTGGCCGCAGTGTGCGGCGACGACCCGACGATCGCCAGGGCCATGCACGTCGGCGCGTTGTCGCCGACGCAATGGCAGCGTCTGGTCGACGCCCTCGAAGGCCTGCGCGTCACGCGCTGCGCCGACCTGCTCGCGCTCGCCGCGCAGACCGAGACCGATGCCGAGGCGCGCTACCTGCTGCGCGCCCTCGACCTGCTCGAAACGCATCGCCCGGTCGGCGCGACGCTGGACCTCGGCGTCGTCGGCGGCATGCTGGTCGCGCGCATCAATGGCACGCTGGTGGTGCCGATGCCGGTCGACGTGCTGAGCTGGACCGCGCCGCTGGCCGATCTGTTCGACGACCCCGCCCTGCGCGCCGCGAAACGCGAGATGTGGCTGGACGGCGAGGCGACGATGCGCGCCCAGCGCGAACTGACCCGGCGCGGCTTCGGCCTGCGCCTCGACCTGCCGCGCGGCACGCGCCAGGCCCTGCCCCTGCCGGAAGGATTCGCGCCCGGATGAGCGCCCGCGAAATCAGCATCAAGCTTTACCGCACCAGCGAACATCCCTGCGGCTACTACCGCGACCGTCTCGCGCGCGATGTCGTGCTCGACCCCGAATCCCCGGACCTCAAGTACGTGTTCCCGAATGCGCTCGGCGCCGGGTTCCGGCGCTCCGGTCCGCGCGTCTACCGCCCGGACTGCGACGGCTGCAGCGCCTGCGTGTCGAGCCGCATCGACGTCGCCGCCTTCGCGCCGAACCGCAGCCAGCGCCGCTGCCTCAAGCGCAACGCATCGCTGCGCGTCAGCATCGAACCGCCCTACTGCAACGACGAGCGCCTGGCCCTGGCCCCGCGTTATCTCGGTTCGCGCCATGCCGGCGGCGGCATGGAGGGCGCCGGCGCCGCCGATTTCGAGCAGGTCCTGCAGGCGCGCTGGTGCGACACGCGTTTCCTGTGCGTGCGCGAGGGCGAACGCCTGGTCGCCTGTGCCGTCACCGACGTCACCCCGATCGGCCTGAGCGCCGTCTATACCTTCTTCGACCCGGACCTGGCCGACCGCAGCCTCGGCGTGTTCGGCATCCTGCAACAGATCGCCTGGGCGAAGCGCCTGTCCCTGCCGCATGTCTATCTCGGCTACTGGATCGAGGGCCATGCCAAGATGGGCTACAAGCAGCAGTACCAGCCGCTGGAGCTGCTGCAGGGCGGCCGTTGGCGGCGCCCGCTCGCGGATGACGGAGACGCAGACTGATCATGGACGACCCGGCACGCCCCCATCTCGTCATCGTCGGCGGCGGTTTCGCCGGCTTGTGGGCCACGCGCGGCCTGGCCTCGGCGCCGTTGCGCATCACCCTGGTCGACCGCTGCAACCATCATCTGTTCCAGCCGCTCCTGTACCAGGTCGCGACCGCAGGGCTGTCGTCGCCGGACATCGCCGCGCCGCTGCGGCACATCCTGCGCGGACAGCGCAACGTCGAAGTGCGCCTTGGCGACGTGGTCGGCCTCGATCCGGCCGCACGTTCGCTGGCCTTGGCCGATGGCGGCCGGCTCGGCTACGACTACCTTCTGCTCGCCAGCGGCGCACGCCATGCCTATTTCGGCCACGACGCCTGGGAATCGCACGCGCCGGGACTGAAGACGCTCGACGACGCGCTGGAAATGCGTCGCCGCATCCTCTACGCCTTCGAACGGGCCGAGGCGACGGATGATCCCGAGGAACGTGCCGCCTGGCTGCATGTCGCGGTCATCGGCGGCGGACCGACCGGGGTCGAACTCGCCGGCACCCTGGCCGAGATCGCGCGCCACACCTTGAAGCGCGAATTCCGCCGCATCGATCCGTCGTCGGCGCGCATCCGCCTGATCGAGGCCGGACCGCGCGTGTTGTCGAGCTTTCCGGAATCGTTGTCGGAGGCGGCACGACGGCAACTCGAACGGCTCGGCGTCGAGGTCGTCACCGGACAAGCGGTCGCGGCCATCGATGATCGCGGCTATCGCATCGGCGAACAGGCCCACGCGGCCCGCACCGTGTTGTGGGCGGCCGGCGTCGCGGCCTCGCCGCTCGGTGCCCTGCTCGATGCGCCGCGCGACCGCGCCGGGCGCGTGATCGTCGAACCCGACCTCAGCGTGCCCGGCCACCCCGAGATCTTCATCGCCGGCGACCTCGCCAGCGTGCAACAGGACGGCAAACCCGTGCCCGGCGTGGCGCCCGCCGCCAAGCAGATGGGTCGTCACGTCGCCGCCGCCGTTCGCGCGCGGGTCGCGCAACGACCGGCAACGACGTTTCGTTACCGCGACTTCGGCAACCTCGCCACCATCGGCCGCATGGCCGCGGTCGTCGACCTGCACGGACTGCGCCTGTCCGGACTGCTGGCCTGGTGGTTCTGGCTGGCCGCCCACGTGTTCTTCCTGATCGGATTCCGCAATCGCCTGATCGTGCTGGTGAACTGAGCCTGGGCCTACTGGACCTACCAGCGCCACGCCCGCATCATCCTCGGCCAAGCCCGCGACCAACCCACGCCATCGGAGCCCGCATGATCACCATCTTCCGTTCGTTTCTTGCCGGGCTCGTCCTGAGTCTGTGCGGCGCCGTCGCGCTCGCCGGCGAACCCGCGCCGGCCGATGTCGAGCGGGCACTGAAGCAACTCGCCCCGGCCACGTTGACCGTGGACCGCGTCGCGTTCGTCAACGGTTCGGACAAGAAATTCCTGATCGCGGGCCGCGCCGACCGCAACGCCACCATCAGCACCTACCTGCGCGCGCTCGAGACCTCCGGCCGCTTCCACAAGACCGAGCTGCTTCAAGTGATGCTCGACGGCAACGGCCGACCGAGCTTCGAGATCATGCTCGAACGCCAACCCGAGGTCGAACGCGGCGCCGAGTCCGCCCCGGCCACCCCGCCCGCGTCGAGGAAGCCGACGGTGTATCGCTGCACCATCGACGGGCGCGAGGTCTTCCAGTCCGTGCCCTGCCCGGCCGCGCCAGGCCAATAACGCCCCGTCATCGGCGACGGCGCGCCCGATGTACGGTCATTTCGTGGCGATGCGCCGTCCCGTTTGCTCGTACAACTCGATCTCGCGATGGCGGTCGTCGCCGCCGAAGCGGGTTTGCACGCCGGTCGCTGCGTGGATGAAGTCGAGTCCGTCGCCGGCGATCGCGCTCATCGCATAGCGGTCGCCATTCGGGAAGACCAGGGTGAGCACGCCGCCATCGATCGTCACCGACACCTTCCAGCCCTGCTCGTCGAAGGCGTAGTCGCCGGTCAGGGCTGCGAGTTCTTCCAGGCGGACGGGGCGGCGGGTCACGCGTCGCTCGCGGAACACCGGCCAGTCGTTGGCACGTGCCAAGGCAGCGAAGAATTCGCGCGCGAGGTCGATGCCGTTGTCGGAATTGCTGAGGAAGACCGCGCCGTCGCCACTGGCCAGATTCAGGATCACGCTGGCGCGATAACCAGCCGTGCCGCCATTGTGTGTCAGGAACACCTGGTCGCCCTCGCCGACCAGGCGAAACCCGTACGCATGTCCATCGAATGGACGCGCCATCAGTTCGCGCATGCTGCCGGCGCTGAACACTGCACTGTCGCCGCGCTGGCCGCGATGCATCTCGAGCAGCCAATGCGCCAGATCGATCGCAGTCGCCCACAGGCCGGCCGCTGCCTGCTCCGGGTGAACGCGCCAGCCGCCCGCGATCTCGTTCCCCGTGGCATCGAAGCCGTGCGCAACCTCGTCCCAGCGCGTCTCAGGCAGCGGCACGGCGAACTCGGCATGGGTCATGCCGGCGGGCTTCAGGATCCAGTCCCGCATCAGGCGGTCGAACGGCTGGTCGAACAGGTCTTCGAGCGCAACTTCAGCCAGCGTGTAGCCGGCACCGGAATAGACCAGGGCAGCGTCTGGCGTCGCGAGCACTTCGATCTTGCGCGCGTTGCTCGGCGCTTCGCCGCGAAGCGTCTGCACGTCGCTCGGCAAGACGTCGCCGCGGGCATAACCTTCGTAGCCGCCGGGAGTGACGCCGGCAGTGTGCATGAACAGATTGCGCAGGGTGACCGGATGGGCCGTCGATTGCTGTCCCTCCGGCATATGGAATCGTTCGAGCGAGTGCTCGATGTCGGCATCGAGATCGATGAGTCCCTGTGCAGCCATACGCAATGCCGCGAGCACGGTCACCGGTTTGGCGATCGAGCCGGCCTGGAACACATGGGCGCAACCGACCGGGGTCGCGTCGGGGCGGGCGCTTCCGAACGCCGCGCTCCAGTCGAGCCTACCGTCGCGAATCACCGCGACCGACACCGCCGGCACACGATGCGCGGCCATGCGCGCCACGAGGTCGGTCGACGGCGTTTCACCCTCGAACACGACATTCGGCAGCAACTGCGTGAGGACGGCTTCGCGACGCGACCTGGCGCCTTCCGTATCGACGCAGCCGATCGCCTCAGGTTCATCCCGGACCGATTGGGCGATGTCGTGCGGACGTGTCTGCGCGCGTTCTGCGGCACAGCCGACCAGGCACACGCTCGCTGCGAACACGCATGGAACGAACTTGTTCATGCTGAACTCCCGGGCATGGGCCATATCGTCAAGGAGGACTCAAAACCAGCCGGGCCGCATGTCCAGCGCGCTGCGGTCGACTTCGCCGACCAGGCGTGCCGCGTGTTCGACCTGGGCGAATTCGGTCGCGAACCAGAAGCGGCAGGCCTGGCGCTTGCCGGCGCGGAAGTCCTCGTCGAGCGCGAGGTTGCGGCTCGCCGCTTCGGCCATCCACAGCCACAACCAGGCCACGGTCAAGGTCGAGAACGCGGTCATGTAGTGCGTCGCATTGGCGAGCACGTCGCGCGCTTCACCGGCAGCCATGCGTTGCGCCGCGACCCGCGTGACCTCGCCGACGCGGCGCATGCCCTGCTGCAACTGCTGCGCATGGACTCGCAGCTCGGCGTCGTCGCCGGCGCGCAGGCAGGTGTCCGACATCGCCGCGAACAACAGCTTCAGTGCCGCACCCTCCTGCTGCATGACCTTGCGGCCCAGCAGGTCCAGCGCCTGGATGCCGTTGGTGCCCTCGTGGATCGGGTTGATGCGGTTGTCGCGATAGAACTGCTCGACCGGATACTCGCGCGTGTAGCCGTAGCCGCCGAGCACCTGGATCGCGAGTTCGTTCGCCTTCAACGACGAATCCGAGCCCCAGGACTTCACGATCGGCGTGAGCAGGTCGAGCAGCAGGGCCGCGTCGCGTTGCACGGCCGGGTCGGGGTCATGCGCGCGATCGACCTGCAAGGCCGCGTACAGGCACAACAACTGCCCGGCTTCGACCACGCATTTCTGCCACAGCAGCATGCGCCGCACGTCGGCGTGCTCGATGATCGGCAGCGGCGGCGTGCTCGCGTCCTTCTGGTCGGGGTGGCGACCCTGGCGGCGTTCGCGCGCGTAGTTCAGCGCATACAGATAACCCGCGCTGCCCTGCTGCACCGCGCCGACGCCGACGCCGATGCGTTCCTCGTTCATCATGTGGAACATGTAGCCGAGGCCGTGGTGCGGCTGGCCGACGAGCTCGCCGATGCAATCGTCCTGTTCGCCGAACTTCAGGAAGGTATTGACGCTGCCGCGCTGGCCCATCTTGTGGTTCAGGCCGGCCAGGCGCACGTCGTTCGAGGTCCCGACCGACCCGTCGGCCGCGACCTTGTAGCGCGGCACGATGAACAGGCTGATGCCGCGCACGCCGGCCGGCGCGCCGACGATCTTCGCCAGCACCAGATGCACGATGTTCGCGCCGAGCTCGTGTTCGCCGGCGCTGATCCACATCTTGGCGCCGCTGATCTTGTAGGTGCCGTCGGGCTGCGGCGTGGCCGTCGTCGCGATGTCGGCGAGCGAACTGCCGGCCTGCGGTTCCGACAGGCACATGGTGCCGAACCAGCGGCCTTCGAGGATGGGCCGCATGTAGCGGCGCTTCTGGTCGACGCTGGCATGGGCATCGAGCAGGTTCGCGGCGGCGCGCGCCAGCGCCGGATAGGCGGAGGTGCCGAGATTGGCCGCGGCGAACAGCGCATCGCAGGCGGTCGCGATCACGAAGGGCAATTGCAGGCCGCCGTCGTCGACATCGGCCATGACGGCGGTGAACCCGGCCTCGTTGTAGGCGCGCAGCGCTTCGCCGATCTCCGGGATCAGCTGCACGCGGCCGTCGACCAGGTGCGGTTCGTTCAGATCGGACTTGCGGTTGTGCGGCAGGAACTTCTCGACCGCGATGCGGTTCGCCAGGTCGATGGTCGCGTCGAAGGTCTCGCGCCCGTGTTCGGCGAATCGCGGGTAACGCATGAGTCGCTCGATGTCGAGCAGGTCGTACAGGGCGAACTCGAGGTGGCGACGATCGATCAGCGGGCTGGCGCTCATGGAGACTCCGGAAGAACGCGCCCACTCTGGCGCAGCACCCGGTCGCTCGACAAGGGCATGGTGCGCGTCCAAACCTGCTCAGCGCAGCAATCCCTGCTCCCGGGCGCGACGGATTTCGTCGCGGACCCTGGCGGCCTCCTCGAACTCCAGGTTCTGGGCGTGCTTGTACATCTGCGCCTCGAGCTTCCTGATCGTGGCCGCCAGCTTCTGCGGATCGAGCACGGCATAGTCGACCCGGTCCTCGGCGACCCGGAACATCTGTCGCGGCGCACGCTTGCCGGCGGACGTGGCCTCCTCGTTCGCGGCCTCGCGGGCGCCTTCCATGATGTCGGTGATGGCCTTGGTCACGCTGCGCGGCACGATGCCGTGGGCCGCATTGAAGGCCACCTGCTTGGCGCGGCGGCGGCCGGTCTCGTCCATCGCCGCCTGCATCGAGCGGGTGATGGTGTCGGCGTAGAGGATGGCCTTGCCGCGCAGGTTGCGGGCGGCACGGCCGATGGTCTGGATCAGCGAGCCGCTGCTGCGCAGGAAGCCTTCCTTGTCGGCATCGAGGATGGCGACCAGCGACACCTCGGGCATGTCCAGGCCTTCGCGCAGCAGGTTGATGCCGATCAGCACGTCGAACTTGCCGAGGCGCAGGTCGCGGATGATCTCGACCCGCTCGACCGTCTCGATGTCCGAGTGCAGGTAGCGCACCTTGATGCCCTGCTCGCCGTAGTACTCGGTCAGGTTCTCGGCCATGCGCTTGGTCAGGGTCGTGACCAGCACGCGGTCGCCCATGGCGATGCGCTGGTGGATCTCGCCGAGCAGGTCGTCGACCTGGGTGCGCACCGGCCGCACCTCGACCTCGGGATCGACCAGGCCCGTGGGGCGCACCACCTGCTCGACCACGGCGCCGCTGCTGCGTTCGAGTTCGTAGGCGCCCGGCGTCGCCGAGACGTAGATCGCGCGCGGCGAACGGCGTTCGAACTCCTCGAACTTCAGCGGTCGGTTGTCGAGCGCCGAGGGCAGCCGGAAGCCGAACTCGACCAGGGTCTCCTTGCGCGAACGATCGCCGCGATACATGCCGCCGATCTGCGGAATCGTCACGTGCGACTCGTCGATGACCAGCAGCGCATCCGCCGGCAAGTAGTCGAACAGGGTCGGCGGCGGCTCGCCGGGCGCGTAGCCGGTGAGATGGCGCGAGTAGTTCTCGATGCCCTGGCAGTAGCCGACCTCGGCCATCATCTCCAGGTCGAACTGGGTGCGCTGCTTCAGGCGCTGCGCCTCGACCAGCTTGTTCGCGGCGTACAACTGCTCCAGGCGTTCGGACAATTCGGCCTTGATCGTGTCGATGGCCTCGAGCGCGGTGCGGCGCGTGGTGACGTAGTGCGAGCCCGGGAAAATCGTGCAGCGCGGCAGCTTGCGGCGGATGTGGCCGGTCAGCGGGTCGAACACCGAGAGCTGCTCGATCTCGCCGTCGAACAGTTCGATGCGGATCGCGTCCTGCTCCGATTCGGCCGGGAACACGTCGATGGTTTCGCCGCGCACGCGGTACGAGCCGCGCTTCAGCTCGAACTCGCCGCGTTCGTACTGGATCTCGGTGAGGCGGCGGATCAGTTCGCGCTGGTCGATGCGGTCGCCGCGCACCAGGTGGATGACCATGCGGAAGTATTCGCCGGGATCGCCCAAGCCATAGATCGCGGACACGGTCGCGACGATCAGCGCGTCCTTGCGTTCGAGCAGGGCCTTGGTCGCGGACAGGCGCATCTGCTCGATGTGCTCGTTGATCGAGGCGTCCTTCTCGATGTAGGTGTCGCTCGAAGGCACGTAGGCCTCGGGCTGGTAGTAGTCGTAGTACGAAACGAAGTACTCGACCGCGTTGTTCGGGAAGAACGACTTGAACTCGCCGTAGAGCTGCGCCGCCAGCGTCTTGTTCGGCGCCATCACGATGGTCGGCTTCTGCACCGCCTGGACCACGTTGGCGATCGTGTAGGTCTTGCCCGAACCGGTCACGCCGAGCAGGGTCTGGTGCGCCAGCCCGGCCTCGAAGCCCGCGATCAGCCGGCGGATCGCCTCCGGCTGGTCGCCGGCGGGCTGGTAGTCGGAAACGAGCTGGAACGGGATGCTGTCGTCGGTCATCCGGGCATTGTCGCAGAGCCCGGGGACGGGCACATCGCACGGCGCGCAGGCGCCGCGCCCGGCCGCCATCAGCGATGCGGACAGCCCGGCCAGCAACAGGGGCGGCGCAGGCCCGAGCGCATCTTGTCGATGCCGACGTCGATGCGTTTGCGCCGGGTTTCTTCCTTCTTGGGCGAGGTCACCCAGCAGATCCATTCGTTGCGCGCCAGCGGCGTGATGTCGCGCCAGACCTCGGTCGCGACAGCATCCGCCGCGATCGCCGCGCGGAAATCCTCCGGCAACGCATGGACCGTGCCGTGTTCGAGTTCGGGAGCGCCCATGCCAGGTCCTCGGTCGACCGCCGCGATGCTGATCCGGGCCGGGGCGCGAATCAACCGCGCACCGCCGCCTCGATCGCGGCGACATCGATCTTGCGCATGGTCATCATGCGCCGCGAAGGCGCGGCCCGCGACCGCGGGATCGGGATGGGCGATGGCCTGCGTCAACACGATGGGCGTGATCTGCCAGTTCAGGCCCCAGCGGTCCTTGCACCAGCCGCAGGCGCTCTCCTGGCCGCCGTTTCCGACGATCGCGTTCCAGTACCGATCCGTTTCGGCCTGGTCGGCCGTGGCGACCTGGAACGAGAACGCCTCGCTGTGCCTGAACGCCGGCCCGCCGTTGAGCCCCAGGCACGGGATGCCGAGCACGGTGAATTCGACGGTCAGCACGTCGCCCTTGCGGCCGGACGGATAGTCCGCGGGCGCGCGGAACACGGCGCCGACCGACGAGTCGGGAAAGGTCGCGGCGTAGAAGCGCGCGGCCGCTTCAGCCTCGCGGTCGTACCAGAGGCAGATGGTGTTCCTGACGGGCGCGTGCATGTCATGCCCCCACGCCGGCCATCGCGGCCGGATCCATCCACATCGGGGCCCAGACATGGCCGTCGGGGTCCATCAGGTCGCGACCGTACATGAAGCCGTGGTCCTGCACCGGATTGACGTCGGCGACGCCGCCGTGGGCGGCCGCGGCGGCGTTCATCGCGTCCACCGCTTCGCGGCTGTCCAGCGACAAGCCCAGCGCGACCTCGCTCGCGGTCGGCGGCGGGATCGGGCGCGTGGTGAAGGTCTGCCACTTGGCCCGGGTCAGCAGCATCAGGCTGATCGTCTCGCTCCAGACGAAGTGCGCCGCGGTGTCGTCGGACCACTGCGGGCTGTGCACGAAGCCCAGGGCCGTGTAGAAGCGCATCGAGGCGGCGAGATCGGCGACGGGCAAGCTGATGATGATCGTCTTGGGCATGGCGGCAACTCCTGTGGGTGGGTGCGACGCTCCGCTGCGTCGTCCTGATCTGGTCGAACGGCCGGCGACGATTTCGACAGGTTCGACCCCGGCCCTGTCGCGAACGACCATGCAAACCTAATTGGCGCCGTCCGCGGCGCCGAGATGGCGCGCCTGTCGGGCCGGGGTGGCGCCTGCGGCCTTGCGCGGACGCGGGGCCGGCAACACCGAATCCGGCGCTTCGAACGCGAGCCGCGTGCGGCCGCCAGCGTCGCGGTAGTCGGCGAGCAGGGCCGCCTCGACTGCACCACGATCCAGCACACGCACGTCAACCAGATGTTCGTGCAGCAGGTGCACCAGGCGTTCGTGCGCCAGCGCATGGGTCTGCTTCGTCTTCGCGTACAGCCAGTCGGACAGCGCGAGGAAATGCGCGAACGGCGATTCGCCGAGCAGCAGCGGCGTGGTGCGCGGATAACGCCCGGAGTTCGCGACGATGTCCCAGTAGCGGGCGAAGCGCGACAGGCGCTGCATGGTCGCGAAGTCGATCGTGTTCGTGGCGAGGATGTTGTACGGCGGCTCCGGATTGAAGCGCAGCCCGTGTTCGATCGTGTGCCGCGCGATCGGCGCGCCGCGCAGGCGCTTGAGGATGCCGAACTGGATCTCGTGCGGCCCCATGCGCACCAGGCGGTCGAAACCGGCGGCGAAGGTCGGCACGTCCTCGCCCGGCAGCCCGGCGATCAGGTCGACATGCAGGTGCGCCTGCGAGTGTTCGTGCAGCCAACGGATGTTGGCTTCGGCCACGTCGTTCTTCTGGCGCCGCGAAATGCGCGCCTGCGTGGCCGGATCGAAGGTCTGGATGCCGATCTCGAACTGCAGCGTGCCCGGCGGGAACTTCGCGATGCCGGCCTTGAGCTTGTCCGGCAGGTGGTCCGGGATCAGCTCGAAATGCACGAAGGGCGGATCGGCCGGATTCGCCTCGAGTTTCGCCAGGAAGAAGTCGAGGATGGCGAGCGAGGCATCGACCTTGAGGTTGAAGGTGCGGTCGACGAACTTGTACTGGCGCACGCCGCGCTGCCACAACGATTCGATGTGGGCGAGGAAGGCGTCGAGCGGGAACGGCCAGGCGGTCTTGTCGAGCGCCGAGAGACAGAACTCGCACTTGAACGGACAACCGCGCGAGGCTTCGACGTAGACGTGCCGGCGCGCCACGTCCTCGTCGTCGTATTCGTCGTAGGGCAGGACGATCCGGTCGAGCGGCGGCTGGATGCCCGGAATGATCTTCGCGGCGGGCCGTTCTCCCGCGAGCAGCTGCACGCACAGGGCCGCAAAACTGACGTCGCCCCAGCCGGTGACGACATGGTCGGCGTAGGCGCAGATGCGGCTCTCGTTGGTCTCGTAGCTCACCTCGGGCCCGCCGAGCACGACGATGACCTCGGGCGCGACCGCCTTCAGCATCGCGACCAGGCGCGTCGCTTCCTCGACATTCCAGATGTAGACGCCGAGGCCGACGATGCGCGGTCGTTCGGCGAGGATCCGCTCGACGATCTCCTCGCTCTTCTGGCCGATGACGAATTCGCGGATGCACGAACGCTCGCGCAACGCCCCCAGGTTCGCGCGCAGGTAGCGCAACCCGAGCGAAGCGTGCGCGTAGCGCGCGTTCAGCGTGGGCAGGACGATGTCGGTCATGCGCACATGATGACCGAGGCGGCACGGGCGAGGCCAGCGCCGCGCTAGCATGGCGGCCCGAATCAAGCCGACCGGAGTCCGCGATGCGCCCTGCCCTGCTGCTGATGTCCAGCCTCGTCCTGCTGTCCGCCTGCGCGACGACACCGTCGTCCGAAGCCCCGGCAACGCCCGCCGCGGCCGCGAAAGCCCCGGTGTCGGCGTTCGAAAAGGCGCGTGAATTCGATCGCGTCGTCGTCGCCGGACAGCCGACGCTGGACGACCTGAAGTCGCTCAAGGAACGCGGCATCACCCGCGTCTTCAATCTGCGCGGGGTCGAGGAAATGAAGCCGGAAACCCTCGGCTTCGACGAAGCGGCGGAACTGGCCGCACTCGGCATCGCCTACAGCAACCATCCGATCGACAAGCCCGAGGCTTACACGCCGGCCTTGCTCGACGCCTTCGCGCAGCAGGTCGAATCCGGCGACGGCAAGATCCTGCTGCACTGCACGGTCGGCTGGCGCGCCAGCAATGTCTACGCCGCCTACGCGATGAAGCATCTCGGCCAGACCCCGGACGAAGCCGCCCGCCTGCTCGAAGCCGTCGGCGGCTGGCCGTTGCCGCTCGAACGCCTCACCGGCGAACGCCTCGCCCTCGTCCGCCGCGACGACCTGACCAAACTCGGCTTCGAGGACTGATTCAGTCGGCGAGACCGATCTTCCTCAGGCCGGCGAGCACGGCGTCGCGATTGCCTTCGGGCGGCCATCCGACGACCTTGGCCTGAACGACGCCGTCCTGCAGGAAATAGAACACCGGCGAACGGTATTCGTCGACCGTCGGCCAATCGGCCCGATGCGTCATCGGCCGGATCGGCAGGTTCGGGTGCGCAGCGTTCTTTTCCGCGAATATCTCGGCCAGCAGCCGGCCTTCCGGCTGTGCCACCCAGGTGGAGTGCGCCACGAAGTGCTTCGACAGCAATTGATCGGCCTCGATGTCTTGTTTGGCGCGCTCGGATGGACCGCAGAGCGGATGCGACAGCACCACGATACGCGGCCCGCGATCCAGTGCGATCGACCGCACCGTGATCGAGGTCGGCGGTGCGTCGTAATCGAGGACGGCCGGTTTGGAGGACACCGGGACGGCGCCAAGGTCAGCAGGCAACGATTCGACATCCAGCCCGGGATGTCGCGCCGCCAAGGCTCGCGCATCGTCGAAGCGACGCCACTGCACCCACAGGCCGAACATGCGCTGCGATTCTTCCGGCGTCGCGAGCGCACGGCGCTCGAGTTCGGCATGAATCCGTCCGGGCAACGGGTCGTATGCGCCTTTCGGCAACCCGCCACGCGACAACTCGGCCGCTTGGAAGAACTCGTGCAACTCGGCGTCGCCGATGTCGGCGAGCGAGCCGACCGACAGTTCTTCGGCGAACAGTTCCCGAAAGCGCGCTGCGGTCACTTCGCTGCGGCGCTCGAAACCCAGTTCGAACGCCTGCGAGTAAGTCGAGACAAGCCGCCGATACCGATCACTCGGCACTTCCTCGGCGGCGCCCGATGCCGAATCCGAAATCAACAGCGCCACCAGCAACAGCGCCCATGTCATGCGCATCGCCACGCTCCCGCTCAGAACACCCGGCAGAACACGGCCTTGAGGTAGCGCGAATCCTGCACGTGCGCCAGCCACGGATGGTCGGGGCCGGCGCCGCGGACTTCGAGGATCTGCACCTGGCGGTTGGCGTAAAAGGCGGCGCGGCGGATCATGTCGAGGAACTGTTCCTCGCTCACCAGGCCGGTGCAGGAACAGGTGACGAAGATGCCGCCGGGCTTGACCACGCCGAGCGCGAGCTTGTTCATGTCCAGGTACTTCTTCAGCGCCGGGATCACCTGCTCGCGGTCGCGGGTCATCTTCGCGGGATCGAGGATGACGGTGTCGAATTCCTCGCCGTTGTTCGCGGCGTCGCGCAGCCACGGGAAGATGTCGGCGTGAACGAAGCGGATCCTGGCCTTGTTGAGCTGCGCGTTCTGCTTCGCGACCTCGATGATCTGTTCGTCGAGATCGACCGCGACCACTTCCTCGGCGCCGCCCAGCGCCTTCGCATAGACCGCGAAGCCGCCGGAGTTGCAGCACAGGTCGAGCACGCGCGCACCCTGGGTGAAGTCGGTCAGGCGCCTGCGGTTGTCGCGCTGGTCGCAGAAGAAGCCGGTCTTGTGGCGACCGCCGGCGGCGACGCGGAACTTGAGGCCGTGCTCGGTGATCGTCACCGGCGGCGGCGGGCTGGGCACGTTGCAGTCGAAACTCTCCTGCTTCGCGACGTGTTCTTCCGCGAACCAGTACATGGTCGAGTTCGGGAAGTGCTCGTCGAGGATGCGCCGCACCAGGTCGCGCTGCTTCCACATGCCGGCCGAGAAGTACTCGATGACCAGCAGCGAACCGAAGCGGTCGACCACCAGGCCGGACAGCCCGTCGCCTTCCGAGTGCACGACGCGATAGGCGTCGGTCACCGCGTCGAGCTTGAGGATGTCGCGGCGCAACTGGACGGCTTCGCCGATGCGGCGGCGGAAGAAGTCGTCGTCGATGGCCTCGTCCGGATCCTCGCTGAGCACGCGCAGGCTGATGCGCGAATGGCCGTTGTAGAAGCCGCGGCCGCAGAACTGGCCATCGCGGTCGTAGATCTCGACGATGGTGCCGGGGCGCGGCTTCGGCTCGGGTTTCTCGACCATCTTCTGGAAGATCCAGGGATGGTTGGACTTGCGTTCGATCTTCAGACGCACGACCGGCAGCGCGTCCCGGGCCTCGATGTTCTTCATGGGCTGTTCCCGCAGAATTGGGCGCGAACCTGGTTCGCTTCGTCCATCCAGCCTTGCAGGCGCTGGATGCGTGTGTCGGAGGAAGGATGCGTGGACATGAACTCGGGCGGCGCCTGGCCGGCCGCGTTCGCGCCCATGCGTTGCCACAGGCCGATCGATTCGGCCGGGTCGAAGCAGGCCGCCGCGGCGAGCATCAGCCCGACGTGGTCGGCTTCGGACTCGTGCTTGCGTGAAAACGGCAGGGTCAGCCCGTACTGCGTGCCGACGCCGATCGCGGCCATCAGCATCTGGCGCTGGCGCGGGTCCATGTCGCTCGTGGACAGGCCGGCAGCGGCGGCCCCGACCTGGACCAGCTTCTGCTGCGCCATGCGCTCGGCGCCGTGGCGCAGGACGGCGTGCGCGATCTCGTGGCCCATGATCGCGGCCAGCGCGTCCTCGTTCTGCGCGATCGGCAGGATGCCGGTGTAGACCGCCATCTTGCCGCCGGGCAGGCAGAACGCGTTCGCCTGTTCGGACTCGATCACCGCGACTTCCCACTCGAACGCGTCCCAGGGCGTGACCGCGGCGACGCCGCGCGTCGCGGCGAGGTGCTGCTCCAGGCGCGGGCCGGCGGCGATCAGGCGGCGCGCGATCTCGCGCACCTCGTTCACCGCCTCGCCTTCGCGCAGTACCTGCGACTGTTCCAGGATCTGCCGGAATCCCTGCAGGCCGAGCGCGACTTCCTGGTCCATGGTCGTGTCGACCAGCTGCGTGCGGCCGGTGAACGCCGCCTCCTGGCGATGGCTCAGCCAGTAGTAGCCGAGGTAGCCGGCGAACAGCAGCAACACCCACCAACGCATGCCGCCGCGCCGGCGTTGGCCGTTCAGAGCGAATCCTGGGTCCATCGAAGCGTCCTGTCGCGCGGGGCGGGCCGGCGATTGTAGTGGCTAGAGCTCGCGCGCGACGCGGAAGCCGACGCGGGCGCTGCGGGTGTCGGCGGCGACGCCGAGGCGGTAGGCCGAACGCGCCTGGTCCGGATCGCTGCCCCAGGACGCGCCGCGCACCACGCGCTTGCTGCAGCCGCGGTTGACCCAGGCGGAACCGTCCTCGGGCGCCCGCAGGAAGTTCTGGTGCCAGCAGTCCTCGACCCATTCCGAGACGTTGCTGCCCATGTCGAACAGGCCGAAGCCGTTGGCCTCGAAGCGCGCCACCGGCGCCGGGCCCCAGTAACCGTCCCGATAACCCTCGAAGGCCTTGGCCCAGGTGCGCTTGCTGCGCGAACGGTCGCCCTCGCCGGTGAGGTTGCCGACCTGCCGATCCGGCGCGCCGTCGCCCCACCAATAGGCGGTGGTCGTGCCGGCGCGCAGCGCGAACTCGAACTCGGCTTCGCTCGGCAGGCGGTAGCGCTGTCCGGTCATCTCCGACAACCATTGCGCGTAGGCGGCGGCGTCGTTCCAGGAGACATGCACGACCGGCTCGCCGCTCTTGGCGCGTCCGCCCTGAAAATCGTTCTCCCAGGACACGCCGCCGCGCTTGACGATGCGACCGGTGCGTTCGTCATAGGTGCTGGAATCGCCCTGCTGCTCGGCGTCGCTGCGGTAACCGGACTCGCGCACGAAGCGGCGGAATTCGGCCACGCTGACTTCGTGCCGCGCCAGCGCGAACGGCCGGGTGATGCGCACCGCGTGCTGCGGCCCCTCGGATGCGTTGCGTCCGACCTCGTTCTCGGGCGAGCCCATCTGGAACTCGCCGACCGGCACGACCACCAGTTGCGGGCCCTCGCCGCTGCGATCCTTGAAGGTGTCGCTGAAGCGTTCGCCGGGCTGGTAGTTCGCGTACAGGGCCGCGTTCGCACGGCGCTGCTCGACCGCCATCAGTCGTTCCGGGGCCACCCCGAGCGCACGCGCCTGCTCGAGCAGGATGCTGGCGTTGACCAGGTCGCGTGCCGCCAGCGCCGTCTCGGCGCGCAGCAGGAAGTCTTCGCCGGCACGCGACTTCAGTTCGCCGATCTTCTGCTCGGCCTCGGTGCGGCGCGAGGACTCGGCGCCGATCGACATCGCCTTGACCAGCAGGGCGTCGGCATCGGCAAAGCGCTGCTCCGAGGCCGCGCGCAGGGCGTCGTCCAGCACCTGGTTTTCGATGTCGGCCAGGCCCTTGATCGCGGCGCGATTGCGCGCATCGAGCGCGAGCGCCGCACGGAACGATGCCACCGCGCTGGCATCGCTGGGCTCGAACACCGCGCCCGCGGCCAGGCGTTGACCGGCTTCGGCCAGCTTGCCGCGCAACTCGGCCAGGCGGGTGATGCGCAGCGCCAGCGGCGGCGCCCGGCGGTCGCGGATCGCGTGCACGTCGAGTGCGGCGAGCAGGTCCTCGGCGCTCTTCACGTCGCCGTCGTCGAGCTGGTTCTCGGCCTGCGCGAACAACGCATCGAGCACCGCGCTGCGGCCGAGCCGCGCCTTCTCGTGGCCGGGATCGAGCGCCAGCACCTGGCCGAACCAATGCAGCGCGTTGTCGTCGTCCGGCACCAGCCAGCGCCGCTCCTCGACCGCGGCCTCGGCCGACGCGAGCCACGCCGCGACCTGCTTGCGCTGCTCGGCGTCGAGCTTGCCGGGCTGGGGCGGCGGCGCTTCTTCTTCGACGATCTCGGGCTCGGCCTGGGCCGCCTGCGCGGCCAGCTCCTTCACGCGTTCGGGCACCGCTTCGACCACGGGCGGCGGCGGACGCGACCAGTCGATGCGCTCCAGCCCCGGAAACAGCCAGCGCCAGGCCATCGCGAACGCGAGCAGGGCAACGCCGGCCAC
>CALMWD010000328.1 GCA_937873105.1 uncultured Rhodanobacteraceae bacterium | reverse complement strand
CTGCACCGTGCGTTCGAACTTCGCGACGTAGTCGATGTTGTAGACCATCGGCTCCCGGCGCTCGTACTTGACGGACAGGGTATAGCCGTTGCCGGCGCGCTTGATCTGGAAGCTGCGCTTGTTGACGAACCTCTCGTCGACGAAGTTGATGTACATGCGCTTCTCCAGCGAGGTCAAGATTTCGGCGGGCGACCACCGCGCCGAACCCGGCTCGCGGGCGATCTGTTCCATCGCGCTGACCACGTTGTAGTACTCGGAGTAGGCCGGGAACAGCTTCATGCCGACGAAAGCAAAGATGCCCACCACCGCCAGGACGATGATGAACCCGAGCAAGGTAATGCCCGACTGACGCGCACGCACGATCGACATTTCATTCTCCTCCGCGGATGACAGTACCGATTCGCCCGAAGTCGATGCCGCCGTTCTGGAAGTCCCAGTTCATCCAGATGAAGAAGGCGCGACCGACCAGATTTGCTTCCGGAACCATACCCCAATAGCGGCTGTCTTCGCTATTGTCGCGGTTGTCGCCGAGCACCAGGTACGCACCCTCCGGCACGGTCCAGGTATCGCCCATCGGCGGCGGCGCCATGCTGTAGGGGTTCTGCAGGATCTCGTGCTCGCGTCCGGGCAGCTTCTCGATCGACCGGATCGCGCCGGTCATGTGCTCGCCCTGGCCCACGCCTTGGTAACGTCCGATCGGCACCTGGTCGACCGGGCTGCCGTTGATGTAGACGACCTTGTCGACATAGCGGATGGTGTCCCCGGGCACGCCGATCACGCGCTTGATGTAGTCGGTACCGGCCGCCGGATCGCCCGGGAACTTGCCCGGGTACTTGAACACGACGACGTCGCCGCGCTTCGGCTTGCCGACGGCGATCACTTCCTTGTTCAGCACCGGGATGCGGATGCCGTAGGAGAACTTGTTGACCAGGATGAAGTCGCCGATCAGCAGCGAGGGCATCATCGAACTCGACGGGATGCGGAACGGTTCGGCGATGAAGGAACGGATGATCAGGACGATGAAGATCACCGGGAAGAACGAGCGCGAGTATTCGACCAGCAGCGGCTCCTTCGCGGCGTCGCCGTGGCGGGCGGCGCGCGCCTTGGCGAACAGCAGGTGGTCGATGGCCCAGATCACGCCGGTGACGGCGGTCAGCACCACGAGGATCAGGGCGAAATCGAGCTTGATGTTTCCCATGCGCGTGTCCGTGTCGGGTTACTTGGAGTCGGTCTGAAGGACCGCGAGGAAGGCTTCCTGCGGGATCTCGACGCGGCCGACCTGCTTCATGCGCTTCTTGCCTTCCTTCTGCTTCTCCAGCAGTTTCTTCTTGCGCGTGGCGTCGCCGCCGTAGCACTTGGCAAGCACGTTCTTGCGCAGCGCCTTGACCGTCGAGCGCGCGATGATCTGGGCGCCGATCGCGGCCTGGATGGCGACGTCGAACATCTGGCGCGGGATCAGGTCCTTCATCTTCTCGCACAGGTCGCGGCCGCGGCGATCGGCCTGCGAGCGATGCACGATGGTCGACAGCGCGTCGACCTTGTCGCCGTTGATCAGCACGTCCAGGCGCACGAAGCTGCCGGCGTCGAAACGCAGGAAGTGATAGTCGAGCGAGGCATAACCGCGGCTCGCCGACTTGAGGCGATCGAAGAAGTCGAGCACGACCTCGGCCAGCGGCAGCTCGTAGATGATCTGCACCTGCGACCCGAGGTAGTTGATCGAGACCTGGCTGCCGCGCTTCTCCTCGCACAGCGAGATGACGTTGCCGACGTAGTCGGGCGGCGTCAGGATCGTGGCCTGGATGATCGGCTCGCGGATTTCCTGGATCTTGTTCACCGGCGGCAGATTGGCCGGGTTGTCGAGCGGCGACACGTTGCCTTCGGTGTCCAGGACTTCGTAGACGACGGTCGGCGCGGTCGTGACGAGGTCGAGGTCGTATTCGCGCTCCAGGCGTTCCTGCACGATTTCCATGTGCAGCATGCCGAGGAAGCCGCAACGGAAACCGAAGCCCAGCGCATCCGAGGACTCCGGCTCGTAGAACAACGCCGAATCGTTCAGGGTCAGCTTGGCCAGTGCATCACGGAATGGCTCGTAGTCATCCG
>CALMWD010000327.1 GCA_937873105.1 uncultured Rhodanobacteraceae bacterium | reverse complement strand
CTCGTGCCGCTGCTCCAGGACCAGTGCCGACTGCACGCGAACGGATTCGAGCCCGAAGCCAAGGCCCGGACGCTGCACGCGCGGGCCGACCGGCCCGCCTAGCGCCCGACCCCGCGCTCGACTTCGGTGAGCGCGACCTTGTCGCGCAGGTAGGCGGGCAGCGCGAACTCGGGGGCGACGCCATGGCCGCGTTGCCAGCGCGAGACCGCGAGTTGGGCGATGCGCGAGGCACGCGGATAGCGTTCGCCGTCGGCGAATTCGGGCGCGCCGATGCGCGGCGTCCAGTAGTCGGGATAGGCGCTCCAGCCGGTGCCGATCACGCCCCAGCGCTCTGCCCGCGCCAAGGGCACGCTGTGCGCGGGACCGACGCATTCGTCGCCGATCAGCTGCACGCCGTGCTGCGCGTCGAAGCGGTAGCAGCCGGCATAGACCTCGCCCATGCGCGCGTCGATGGTGGCCAGCACCGTCAGCGTCGGGTCGACGTCCATCACTTCGGCGGCGAGCGCGGCCAGCGACGAGATCGGCAGCACCGGCACGTCGAGGCCGAGCGCGATGCCCTGCGCCACCGAGATGCCGAGGCGCACGCCGGTGAACGCGCCCGGGCCGCGCCCGACCGCGATCGCGCCGATCTTCGATTTCGCGATGCCGGCCTCGGCCAGCACCTCGTCGATCATCGGCAACACGAATTGTGCCTGCCGCTTCGGCGCGATCTCGAAGCGTTCGTAACATTCGGCCGCGCGCAGCAGGGCCACGGACACGGCTTCGGTCGAGGTATCGAGGGACAGCAACCAGGCACTCATGACGCTTGCTCCGCCGCAGTCGGCAGTTCGGGGGGAACGGGTGCGCCGAACGCGTACCAGTCGATGCGGCGCGTGAGATACATGGTCGCGGCGATCAGGGCAAGCACGAGGCCGCTGCCGGCGAGCAAGGCGTAGTCCTCGGCGCCGACCAGCACGTACAGCGTCGCGTACAACAAGGCCAGCCAGGCCGCGATCAGCGCGCCGTGGCGCGGCTGGCGCAATACCGCGGCGGCATAACCGGCGATCATCGCGATCAGCACCAGCGACGCGACCAGGTAGGCCACGCCGAAGCGCAGATGCTCGGACGCCGCCAGCAAGACCAGGAAGAAGGTCGCGAGCGCGCTGCCGACGAGCAGGTACTGCACCGGATGCAGGCGCAGTTTCGACAAGGTCTCGAACAGGAAGAACACGCCGAAGCTCAGCGCGATCACGAGCAGGCCGTACTTCAGCGTGCGCTCGTTGCGCTGGTAGACGTCGCCCGGTTCGTACAGGCCGACGCCGAAGGCCTGCGCCGCAAGCTGCGCGCCATCGATCTCGGTCGCCGCAAACGCGGCCGGCAGGTTGCGGTTGAACTCGAGCACCTGCCAGGCCGCTTCGGACGCGTCGGCCTCGATCCGCGACTGCGTCGGCGAGAACGCGCCGGAGAAGTTCGGATCCGGCCACGGCGCACGCAGGTGGGCGCGATATTCGCGCGCCAGCGGCAGCCAGTCGAAACGGCGCGAGCCGGCGAGCACGAGCCGCAACTGGCCGACGATCGGCGCTTCCTGGCCGGACAGGTCGATGCACCCGATGCGGAACAGCGACAGGCCGCCCGGTCCTTCGCCGAGCGATTCGGGCCGGGTCGCGGCGACGGCATCGAAATCGGCGTCGATGCCGCGCAACCCGCGCGGATCGGCGACGCCGAACACCAGTTCCGCCTGCGCCCAGGACGTCTCCCCCGCCTGCGTGCCGAGCAGGGCGCGCGGCTGCGCGAAGCGGGTCGCGAGCGTGACGTCGGCCTGGTACACGGGCAGTTCGAAGATGCCGCGTCGGCGGCGTTCGATCGCCAGGGTCGCATCGGCATCGACACGATCCGGCATCAGGTAGCGCCAGTAGCGCCGCGGCACGACGACGCCATCGGGACGGGTCTCGTGCACCTCGACCGGCACCCGCAGCAGCGGCGCGCCGACCCGCTGCGCATCGCCGAAGCTGGCCGCGAGCGCGCGTTCGGCCTCGCCGCGCCGGCCTTCGCGCTCGCGGCGCAGGTCGTCCAGCATCGACAGCGGGATGGCCATCAGCAGCGCGAGCACACCGACGCCGAGCAGCTTCAGCGTGGCGGAACGGTGGAAGGCAGGTCGGGGAACGGACATCGTGGGTCTCCGCAGGGGCAGGACCAGCAGACACCCGGCT
>CALMWD010000326.1 GCA_937873105.1 uncultured Rhodanobacteraceae bacterium | reverse complement strand
GTCCCTCGAGCGCACCCGCACCTGGCACAGCGAACGCACCGGACTCGATGCGCCTGCCGGCTGCGAGATCCTGATCGAAGGCCACATCCATCCCGACGACCTCGCGATCGAGGGGCCGTTCGGCGACCACACCGGCTATTACAACGCCCGCGCCGATTTCCCGGTGCTGACCGTCGAGCGTCTGCGCCTGCGCCGAGACGCGATCTACCAGGGCAGCTACATGGGCCGCGCCCCGCACGACGAACCCTCGGTGCTGGCGATGGCGCTGAACGACGTGTTCGTGCCGATCCTGCGCAAGGTGTTCCCGGAAGTCGTCGACTTCTACCTGCCGCCGGAAGCGTGTTCGTACCGCATCGCCCTGGTCAGCATCCGCAAGCAGTACCCCGGGCACGCGCGGCGGGTGATGATGGGCATCTGGTCCTACCTGCGCCAGTTCACCTACACCAAGTTCGTGGTGGTGACCGACGAGGACATCGACGTGCGCGACTGGTCGCAGGTGCTGTGGGCGGTCTCGACGCGCGTCGATCCGGCGCGCGACACGCTGCTGGTCGAACGCACGCCGATCGACTACCTCGACTTCGCCAGCCCCGAACCCGGACTCGGCTCCAAGCTCGGCCTCGACGCGACCCGCAAGTGGCCGGGCGAAACCGCGCGCGAATGGCGCCGCACCATCGTGCCGGATGCTATCGTCGGCCGCCGCATGGCCGAACTGTGGGACCGACTGATGCAGGAGTCCAACTGATGTCCGAAGACTTGCGCAGCGCCGCCGAGCGCGTGGCCCGCCAGGCCTATGCGCCGCATTCCGGCTACCACGTCGGGGCCGCGCTGCGCTCGGCCAGCGGACGCACCTATGTCGGCTGCAACGTCGAGAACGCCTCGTACCCGGTCAGCGCCTGCGCCGAGCGCGGCGCGATCTCGGCCGCGGTGGCCGCCGAAGGCCGCGACTTCCGCCTGCAGGCGATCGCGGTCGTCGCGCTCAACGGCCAGGGCGAATGGCTGCCGGTCACGCCCTGCGGCGCCTGCCGGCAGATGCTGGTCGAATTCGGCGCCGAAGCCGAAGTCGGCTTCAACGGCCCCGGTGCCGGCTGGCAGACCGTGCGCGCCGGCGATCTGCTGCCCTACCGCTTCATCCTGCCGGATACCGGCCCGCGCTGATCACTCGGCCGACGACGACCACGCGGGGTCGTCGAAGTACTTCGGATAGTCGGCCAGCGCGGCCCGCAACTTGGCCACCGGCGCGGCCTCGGTCGGCGCCTCCTTCAAGGCCTTCGCACCGGCGAGCAAGGCGCCAATGATGCCGTGCAAGGCCGCATCGGCCTTCGGGTCGAGCTTGCAGTTCGCGATCAGGTACTGCACCTGTTCCTCGATCGTGGTCGCCAGCGCCGTCACCTGCGCCGCGTCGAGGTGGCCCGTCTCGTGATGCGCCAGGCTCTGTACCGCGGTGCGGATCCTGGCCATGCCGGTTTGCAACGGTGCATCGACGGCCCAGCGCTTTCCGGTGGCCGGCGCGGCGTCGGTCGCGGCATGCGCCTCGTGACCATGAGCATGGACTTCGTGCTCGTCCTGGGCGAATACGAACGGCGTCGCCGCGGTCAAGGCCACGCCCATCAGGTAACGCATCGGTTGCATGATCATGCTCTCCTCGACATCGAGGAATGCAGGGTGACGACGGCGACGGCGCAAGACAAGCCCGCGCGGCTGACCTGGATCAAGGACGCCGCACGGCGCCCGGGCGCAGCATGCGCGCCTTCGCCAACCTGGGACCTGCGATGCAACTGGTCTGCCCCGCCGGCAACCTGCCGGCGCTGAAAGCCGCCGTCGAACACGGCGCCGACGCGGTCTACGTCGGCTTCCGCGACCAGACCAATGCCCGCGCCTTCCCGGGACTGAACTTCAGCGAGGCCGAGCTGCGCGAGGGCATCCGCCACGCACACGCGCGCGGCCGCAAGGTCTACATCGCGTTGAATACCTATCCGGACAGCGCCCGCGTCGCGCACTGGTTCGCCGCGGTCGACCATGCCGCCGAGCTCGGCGCCGACGCCATCATCGCCGCCGACATCGCCGTGCTCGACTACGCCGCGCGCACCCATGCGCAACTGCCGCGACACCTGTCGGTGCAGGGTTCGGCCACGACCGCGGCGGCGCTCGCCTACATGCACGAGCGCTTCGGCATCAGCCGCGCCGTGTTGCCGCGCGTGCTCTCGATCCAGCAGGTCGAGCGCGTCTGCGCCACCTCGCCGGTGCCGCTCGAAGTGT
>CALMWD010000325.1 GCA_937873105.1 uncultured Rhodanobacteraceae bacterium | reverse complement strand
GCTGGGTCACGAGGTTGAAGACGATGTGCAGGCCGAGGCCGAGGCCGCTGCCGCCCTGGCCGCGCTTGGTGGTGAAGAAGGGTTCGAAGATGCGGTCGCGGACCTCGGGGCGCATGCCGAGGCCGTCGTCGCGGTAGTCGATGACCACGTCGTCGCCGTCCAGCGTGGCGGCCACGAGCATGCGTCCGCGTTCGACGCCGTCGAAGGCATGCACCAGCGAATTGACCACGAGGTTGGTGACGATCTGGTAGATCGCGACCGGATGCGTGCGCAGCCGGATCGGTTCCGGCACCTGCACCTCGACGCGGTGTTCGGTCTTGCGCAGGCGCGGGTGCAGCGCGGTCAGGATCTCTTCGAAGTACTCGGGCAGGTCGATCTCGCGCGGCGCTTCCGAGGCCGTGTCGACCGCGACCTGCTTGAAGCTCCGCACGATGGTGATGCCGCGTTCGAGGTTGGCGAGGATCATCTCGGCGCCCTGGATGATCTGGCTCTCGAACTGCGCCAGCATCGAGGCCGTCATGGTCTTGTCCTGGTGCGCGCGCTGCAGCTTGCGTGCCTCTTCGCGCAGGAAACTCGCGGCGGTGACGGCGACCCCGATCGGGGTATTGATCTCGTGCGCGACGCCGGCCACGAGGGCGCCGAGCGAGGCCATCTTCTCGGATTCCACCAGCTGCCGCTGCATGTCCTGGATGCGCGTCAGCGAGGCCTGCAGTTCCGCGTTCGCCTTGCTCAACGCCTCGGTGCGGCGCTCGACCCGCGCCTCCAGTTCCTCGGTGAGGCGGCGTAGTGCTTCCTCGGCGCGCTTGAGATCGGTGATGTTCTGGTTGGTGCCGACGAAACGCAGCGGTCGACCGTGGTCGTCGCTGGCGATGGCGCGACCGCGCGTCAGCAGCCAGACCCAGCCGCCCTCGCGATCCGGCGTGCGATAGCTGATGTCGACCGTGGCGGTATCGCCTGCGAGCACGCGACCCATGGCGTCCTGGGCCCGCCGCCGGTCGTCCTCGTGGATGAACGAGGCGAAGTCGTCGATGCGCGCGCTCGGCGCCTCGTCGTTGATGCGCAGGCCGTCGAGACGATGGTCGCGGGCGATCACGCGCGTGGCGATGTCGAGCTCCCACAGCTCCGCGCCGCTGCCCCACAAGGCGGCGTTGAGGCTGCGTTCCTTCTCGACCAGCACGGCCGCCGCGGCCTCGCGTTCGCGACGGCGTTCGCGGATGCGCGACCACACGGTCCAGGCCAGCATCGCCAGGGCCGCGGCATAGGTCGCGTACGCGAACGGCGTGGCCCAGGGCGCGGCGGCGACGTACACGCGCACGGCGGACTCCCGGGTCCCGGCCGTGCCCGCGGCGTCGAGCGTGCGCACGCGAAACGCATAGTCCCCGGCGGGCAGGCGCGTGTAGGTGGCGCTGCGCTGGTTGTCGCCGGCGGTGATCCAGTCGCGGTCGTAGCCCTCCAGCCGGTACTGGAACCGCGGGGTGTCGCTGGCGCCGAAGCTCGGGGCCGCGAAGGTGATGCCGAGCATCTCGTCGCGATGGCCGAGATGGAGTGCGTAGTCGCCGTCGTCGTCGAGGCGCAGGCGACCACGGGCACGCGGTGCCAGCACCTCGTTGAACACCGAGAACGCGGTCAGGCGCGGCGGCGGCGGCGCGCGGCGGTCGCGGATCGCGCGCGGATCGAGCAGGCTCAGCCCTTCCATGCCGCCGGCGACGATGCGGCCGTCCGCCAGGCGCGCCATCGCGCCCAGGAAGTAGCCGCTGGCGAGCGCGCCGGCTCGCAGGCCGAAACTGCGCACGCTCTCGTCGCCGCGGTTGAGCCGGTCGATGCCGCGCGCAGTGGCGATCCACAGGCTGCCGTCTTCGGCGAGCGCGAGTGCAGAGACGTGGTCGGCGGACAGGCCGCGGGCCGTGTCGATGCGCCGCGCCGGCCAGGCGCTGTCGCTGTCCGTGCGCGTCTCGACATGGATCACGCCGTCGCCATAGGTCGCGAGCCAGAGATGCCCGGCGTCGTCCTCGAGGATGTCGCTGATGCTGAGGCGGTCGCCGTCGTCCAGCGCCAGCGGCACGCGTTCGAAACGGCTGGCGCCGGGCCGACGCAGGACCAGGCCGCTGCCGCGCGTACCGATCCACAGTCGGCCGTCGCCGGATTCGGCCAGGGCGGTGATGCGTTCGTCCGGCAGCCTGCCGAGGGCCGCGCCACGCCGGTGCTGCACGAAGCGGTCGCAGCCGGCGCAGCGTTCGGCCAGGCCATGCCCGAGCGTGCCGACGACGAGGTCGCCGGCGCGCGTGACCAGCAAGGCGCGCGCGGTCGGTCCGGGGATGCCGTCGCGACCGCCGAAACCGAAGCGTTCGATGCGTCCGCTGGTCGGGTCGAGGCGGTCGAGGCCGCGATCGCCGCTGCCGATCCACAGTCGTCCGTCGCGGTCGCGCGCGAGGCTGATCAGGTAGTCGCTGGACAGGCCTTCGGCGGCGTCGCGCCGATAGGCATGGCGTTGCAGCACGCCGCGTTCGGGATCGATCCGCACCAGGCCGGCGGATTCGCCCAGCGCCAGCCACAGGCTGCCGTCCGGGTTCGTCTCGATGGCCACCACCGGGTCGGCCGGCAGCGCGGTCGCATCGCCCTCCTGATGGCGCAGGGTGCGGATCATCGCGGCGCTCGGATCGTGCGAGGACAGGCCGCCGATCCAGGTGCCCAGCCAGATCACGCCATCGGCGCCCTGCGCCAGCGCGGTGACGCGGCTGCTGCCGAGGCTTTGCCGGTCCGAGGGATCGTGGTCCAGGCGTTCGACCACCTGCTGGCGCGCGCGGTCGTAGAGGAAGGCGCCGCGGCGCGTGCCGACCCAGAGCCGATCGTTCTGGTCGAGCAGCAGGCTTTCGACCTCGGGGCGGTCCGCGTCTTCGGGGGTGGCGAACGGCAGATCGATGCGCCGCGTGCCGTCGCGCGCGAGGCGCCACAGTCCTTCCCCGCCGCCGACCCAGAGCGTGCCCGAGCCGTCTTCAAGCAGCACCCGCGTCTGGCTGGTCGTGACCGGACCCAGACGTTCGTCGCGCAAGCGTTGCGACTGGCCGATCTCGTATCGCCACAAACCGGTTTCGGACGCCAGCCACAGGCCGCCCGCGGGCCCCGGCGCGATCGCGCGGACCGCGCCGAGATCGTGCGCATCCAGTTCGGGCACCGAGACCGCGCGCCGCGCCTCGGCATCCAGCCGCTGCACCTCGCCGCCCTGGAACAGCACCCAGATGCGGCCGTCGCCGGCGCGCACCAGCGCGGCGACGCGGTCCGAGGCCAGGCCCTGGTCTTCGGCGCGCCAGTGCGACACGCGCCGGCGACTGCGGTCGAGCACGCTGATGCCGGCGACCGGATGGGCCACGTAGAGGCGACCGGCATCGTCCTCGGCCAGTCCGATGACGTGGCTTTCCGAGAGGCCGCCGGGGTCGTCGCGACGATGCCGCCAGAGGTCGATGTGTTCGCCGTCGTATCGCGCCAGACCGTCCTGGGTGCCGACCCAGACGAAGCCTTCGCGGTCGGGATAGACCGCGCGCACCGAATTCGCCGGGAGGCCGCGATACACATCGAGCGTGTCGAGGCGGGTGCGGTTGGTGACCACGTCCGCCATCAGCGCGCCGGCCCACAGCCACGCGCCCAGCGAAAGCCCGATCGTCCGCAGCGTGCCCCATGTCATGGTTCCGACTGTCGCGCGCTTGCCCGCGCAGGGCAAGCCGCGGCACGGTTAACATGCGTCATGCCCGAATTGCCCGAAGTCGAAACCACGCGCCGCGGCATCGCGCCGCATGTCGAAGGACGCATCGTTTCGCGCGCGATCCTGCGTCGCCCCGACCTGCGCTGGCCGATCCCGCGCGAGATCGAGCGCGTCTTCGTCGGCCAGCGCATCGAACGCACCGAGCGGCGCGCGAAATACCTGCTGCTGCACAGCGAGCCCGGCGCCGCGATCGTGCATCTCGGCATGTCCGGATCCTTGCGCGTGCTTGCTGCCGACGTGCCGGTGCGGGCGCACGATCACGTCGACCTCGTCTTCGACGACGGCCGGCTGCTGCGCTTCAACGACCCGCGCCGCTTCGGCTGCCTGCTCTGGCAGCCGGCGAACACGACGCACGACCTGCTGCGCGAGCTCGGCCCCGAACCCCTGGGCGAGACCTTCGACGGCGACTACCTGTTCGCGCTGAGCCGCGGCCGCAGCGCGCCGGTCAAGGCCTTCCTGATGGACCAGCGCATCGTCGTCGGGGTCGGCAACATCTACGTCGCCGAAGCCCTGTTCGCCGCCGGCGTGCGCCCGATGCGCGCGGCCGGCAAGGTCACGCGCCGCGAATACGCCCTGATCGCCGACGCCATCCGCCGCATCCTCGCCTACGCCATCGAACGCGGCGGCACCACCCTGCGCGACTTCCTGAAGCCCGACGGCGAACCCGGCTACTTCGAACAGGAGCTGTTCGTCTACGGCCGCGACGGCGAACCCTGCAAGCACTGCGGCACCGCCATCACCGCCCGCCGCGATGCGCAGCGTGCGAGTTTCTATTGCCGGGTTTGCCAGCGCTGAGTCGTCGCGATCAGCCTGCGCGTTCCGCCAGCAACGCGAACGCGAGGCCGGCGCCCAGCGCGAGCGATGCGAGGCCGAGCGGGGCGGTGAATCGCGTCGCCATCGCCACGCTGCGTTGCGCGATGCGTGCGTGCCAGCGCCAGGGCAGCAGTGCGAGCCCGAGGCTGGTGCCGATCAGGACCCAGCCGAGCAGGACGAACAGCGTCGCCGCGGCCATGCGCGTCG
>CALMWD010000324.1 GCA_937873105.1 uncultured Rhodanobacteraceae bacterium | reverse complement strand
ACTTGCACCCTTTACGCGTCACCGGTTTCGCCGGCGCACCTATTCGAAGCCGTTCCGGAACAAGGTGTCGGCACCGGTGACGCTGGTGAAGCGATAGGCCTCGCCGCTCTGCGTCGCCAGATAGAGATTGCCCTCGACATCCTCGCCGAAACCGATCGGCGAGCCCGGCGCCCGAATCGGCGTCGTCGGACCGGTCGCCCAACGCTCCGCGCTGTAACCCGAGACCGAACTCCCGTCGGGCTTGGCGAAGAAGATCTCGCGGGAGCAGTAGTCGGCATACACGATCATGCCGCGGAAATCGTTGATCGGGCCGCGGTAGCGATAACCGCCGGTGATCGAACACTTGCTCGTTGCGGGCGAGACGGCGCCATGGTTGTAGTTGAGGATCGGCAGCATCCCGAACATGCACGAGTTGGCGGCGCCGCCCGGAAAGGTCTGGCGCCCCTCGCAGGCGCTCCAGCCGAGGTTCTGCGCGCCCGCGCCGGCGGGAATCAGATCGACTTCCTCCCAGGTGCCCTGCCCCACGTCGCCGATCAGCATGTCGCCGGTTTCGCGATCGAAGCTGAAACGGAACGGATTGCGCAGGCCGTTGTGATAGATCTCGTCGCAGGTGTTGCCAGTGGCGACATGCGGGTTGTCGGCGGGAATCCGGTACTGCGCGGTCTGCCCGGTGGTCGTCCCGCACAGTTCGGCGCTCGCGTTGGCCGTGGTGCCGTCGACGTCGATGCGCAGGATCTTGCCGAGCAGGGCGTAGTTGGGCGGCGTGCCGGGTGCGCAGTTCGCGGGGTTGGAGTCGGCCGGCTTGCGCCACAGGCATTGCGCGAAGCCGTGCGGATTGTTCTGCGGACCGCCATCACCCATCGAGATGTAGAGATAACCGTCCGGGCCGAACTGCAGGGCGCCGCCGTTGTGGTTCGAGGCCATGTCGCCGATGGTCAGCAGCACGCGTCGGGTCAGCGGATCGACGACGTCGGCGCTGGGCGGCACGGCGGTGTATTCCACCGTGAGCTGGTCGGCCGCCGTGCCGATGTTGCCGCCGCCCGCGGCGCGGGTGTGCTGGACGAAGAAGCGGCCGTTGCTCGCGAAGTCGGGATGCAGCGCGATGCCGAGCAGGCCCTGTTCGCTGGTGGTGCTGACCGGCACCGACAGATAAGGCGTCGGGTCCACGGTGCCGGTGCCGGTCCGGTAGATGTAGATGTTGCCCGACCGCGAGACGATGAACAGCCGACCGCTGCCGTCGTCGGGCTGCGCGAAGGCGATGGGTTGCGCCACGCCCGACAGCCCCAGCGGCGTCAGCGTCAGATCGGCGGGCGCGGTTTGCGCCACCGCCGCGGAAGCGGCAGCGGACAGGAACAGGCCCAGGGCGCGTCGGAGGACAGTGAACATGACGATTCCTTCGGTGGCGGACGATGCGTGATAACAGCAATGGCGGCCTAGAATCCGTGACCGCGGGCACGACGATCCGGCTTCGTGCGGCGCGCGCTCAGCCGCGCCGTTTCAGCCGGATCAGGCCCGAGGTGTCGTCGTCGCCGCGGCCTTCGGCCATCAGGGTCGCATAGTTCGCGAGCGAGAGATCGACGATGTCGTGGTTGACGCCGGCCGCGATCGCGAGCTCGCGCACGATCTTCAGGTCCTTGTGCAGCAGCTGGAGCTTGAAGCCCACCGCGAACTCGTCGCGCAGCATCGTCGCGCCACGCTTGTCCATGAACCAGTTTGCGGCCGCGCCGGCGCCGAGCGTGGGCAGCAGCTTGTCCGGTTCGAGCCCAAGCGCTTCGCCGAGCGCCAGGCCTTCACACACCGCCTGGGCGATGCCGGCGACGATGACCTGGTTCACCGCCTTGGTGTTCTGGCCGGCGCCGACCGCGCCCATGTGGGTGATGCGCGCCGCAAACGCCTCGATGGCCGGACGCACGCGGTCCAGCGTCGCCGCATCGCCGCCGGCCATCACGCTGAGCTTGCCGTTGCGTGCGCCCTCGACGCCGCCCGAGACCGGCGCATCGACGAAGTCGGCATCGGCGGCGCGCAAGACGTCGGCCGCGCGTTTCGCGCTGGTCGAGGCAATCGTCGAGGTGTCGACCAGCACCAGGCCGGGCCGCGCCCGTGCCGCGAGCGCTTCGGCGAGGCCGAGCACGTCGCTGTCCGCGGTCACGCAGCTGACCACGACATCGCAGTGCGCGGCGAGGTCGCCGGCGTCGACGAACGCCTGCACGCCGGCGTGTTCGGCCGCGAAGCGCTGCGCCTTGCCATGCGTGCGGTTCGACACCGCGACCAGCAGCCCGAGGCGATGCAGATGCCCGGCCATGGACCAGCCCATGGCGCCCAGACCGACGAATCCCACCCGTAGCGTGCTCATGCGTGCGGCGTCTCTTCCAGATAGGTGTAGGCGGTCAGGCCGGCTTCGAGATCGGCGGCGATGCGCGCGGCGAATGCGGCATCGACATTGGCCTTGTCGACCTTGGCCTTGAAGGCGGCGCGCAGGTCGTTGGCATCGAAGCCGACATAACC
>CALMWD010000323.1 GCA_937873105.1 uncultured Rhodanobacteraceae bacterium | reverse complement strand
GTGGAAGATGCCGGCATGCGCGGGCTTCACGTGCGACATGTGATCGAAGAACTTGGTCGAGAACGTGTGCAGCACGGCCAGCGCGAACAGGCCGGTACCGATCCATTCCATCGTCATCGTCGCCTTCCTTCGTGATTCGGAAGGCCGATTCTAGCGACGATGCGTCAACGTCCGGTCGGGGCGAGCGCGCGGTCGAGATAGGCGCAGGCGCGCGCATCCGCGGACTGCGCCAGCCAGAACAGCGCGCGGCCACGCAAGCCGCGATCGAGGCTGCGGTCCTCGACCAGCGCGACCAGGGCATCGACGGCGGCCGGCTCGGGCATTCGCGACAGCACGAAAACCAGGTGTTCGCGCAGATCGCTGCGCGCCGTCGGCAAGGCCGCGCGCACCAGCGGTTCGACGCGCGCCCCGAGGCGCTGACCGAGCCAGAACCAGGCGTCGCGGCGCTCCTCGCGCGCGCCCTCGCGGCTGCGTCGGAGCAGCCAGTCGTCGGCGCGCTCGCCGGGATGCAGGGCCACCGCGACCAGACGATCCTGCGCGGCGCGACGGCTGTCCGCGGTCGGACCGAGCAACCGGATCAGGCTGGTTTGCGCATCGAGCGCGCCGAGATCGCGCACCGGCGACGCCGCGTCGACCGCACAGGCGCCGTCGTACACGCGCACCTCGGCGAGCACGTCCGCATCGTAGCGGGCATACACCTGCAGCCGATCGCTGCGCGGCGCGGCGTCGAAGTGGCCGTAGACGGCATTGCCGCCCTCGAGCTTGCAGGCCACCGCGATCGCACCGCCCGGCGCCGCGCAGCAGAACGCCGGCACGTCGGGCAGGCTGGCGGTGGTCCAGCGCAGCCATTCCGAGGCCGACGCCCCCGCACTGCAGGCCAGCAGCGCGAGCGCGATCCAGGGTACGGACCGCTTCACGGCGCCTTCCCGTCGAGGGCGGCGTCGATCGCCTCCAACGCGGCATCGCCGCCAATCATCGTCAAGGTCTGCAGCAGCTCGCGCTTGCGCTCCGGCTTCGTTTCGGCGCGGTACAGCGCGAGCAGGCCCTGCTCGTCGCCGGCGATCATCATGCCTTGCAGGGCCGCCTGGCGAATCTCCTCGCGAGCGCCGTTGCGATAGAAGTCGCGCAAGGCTTCGCGCGCGCGCGCATCGCCGACCAGGCCGAGTTGCGACACCGCATCGCGCTGCACCTTCGGATCGCGATCGTCGCGCGCCAGCGCGATCAGGCCGTCGAAGTCGTCGGAGATCGCGAAGGCGTCGACGAGATTGCGCGCATGCACGCCGGACTTCGCCAGCGCGCGCAACTCCTCGCGCCCGCCGGCCAGCGCCAGCAGCTGGATGGCCCGATGCGCCTCTTCCTCGTCCTTGGCCTGGCGGGCGATCTCGTGCAGGCCCTTGCGGTCGTTCGCGATCATCAGCGACTGCAGCACGGCATCGCGCACGTCCGCGTCGCCCGTCGGATACAGCGCCTTCAGCGTCGCCAGACTGTCGGCGTCGCCACGGATGCCGAGCGCACGCACCGCCTGCAACCGCATCCGACCCTGTCCGGCCTGCTGCGCGGTGCGCTTCAGCAAGGCAGCGGCCTCGGCACCCTCGATCTGCGCCAGCACGAAGACGGCGCGTTCCTTCACGCGGGCCGTCTGATCGCCTTCGAGCACCTTGCGCACCAGCGGCAACGCACGCTCCGGCGGCGCCGCCATCAGGCCGCGCAGCGCCGCGATCGCCAGCGCTTCGGCTTCGCTCGCCGGCGTTTCGTCGTCCTCCGGCACGAGGTGCCGAGCCTGCTGTGCGCCGATCGCAGCATGCTCGGCCGCCACGCGCGCATGTTCGGACGCCAGCTTCGCGGCATGAGCTTGGGCGCGCGCCAGTTCGGCCGCCTGCGCCGGGCGGCGGGCTGCGCGGCGGCGGCGCTGGCCCGCGGCGCGCCCAAGCTCAGGCCCCCGGCGCGAGACAGGGCATTCG
>CALMWD010000322.1 GCA_937873105.1 uncultured Rhodanobacteraceae bacterium | reverse complement strand
TCGTCTTCCCCGAAATCTCCGACGATATCGACATCGAGCTCAACGAGAAGGATCTGCGCGTCGATACCTATCGTTCCAGCGGTGCCGGCGGCCAGCACGTCAACAAGACCGATTCGGCGATCCGCATCACCCACCTGCCGACCGGCATCGTCGTCGAATGCCAGGACGAGCGCTCGCAGCACAAGAACCGCGCCCGCGCCCTTTCCTTGCTGAAGGCGCGCCTGCTCGACGAGCAACAGCAGAAGCAGAGCGCCGCCCAGGCGGAACTGCGCCGCGTGCAGGTCGGCTCGGGCGACCGCTCGCAGCGCATCCGAACCTACAACTTCCCGCAGGGCCGCCTCACCGACCATCGCATCGGCCTGACCCTGTACTCGCTCGACGCCATCGTCGAGGGCGAGATCGACCCGGTGATCGACGCGCTGGCTCGCGAGCACCAGGCCGACGAACTCAAGCTGATCACCGAGGCCGCATGAGCGCACATGACCGGTTCATCCCGCTGAACATCGCCGTGCTCACGGTGTCGGACACGCGCACCCGCGATACCGACAGCTCCGGCGACTACCTCGACGGCGCGCTGCGCGCCGCAGGCCATCGAGTCGTTGCGCGCGAGATCGTCCGCGACGACATCTACCGGATGCGCGCCGTCGTTTCGAACTGGATCGCCGACGACGGCATCGACGGCGTGCTGATCAGCGGCGGCACCGGCTTCACCGGCCGCGACGCCACGCCCGAAGCGATCCGCCCCCTGCTCGACAAGGAAATGCCCGGTTTCGGCGAGTTGTTCCGCCACCTTTCGGTGCAGGAAATCGGCACCGCCAGCCTGCAGTCGCGCGCCTTCGCCGGACTGGCGAACGGCACCTTCCTGTTCGCGCTGCCGGGCTCGACCTCGGCCTGCCGTACTGCCTGGGAGAACATCCTGCAATCGCAACTCGACGCGCGCACCCGTCCCTGCAACCTGGTGGGATTGAAGCCGCGCCTGCACGAACGCTGAGGAGCAAGTCATGGGCCAGATGAAGAAGAAGGACTACCTCGAACGACTGCAGCCGCTGCAGGTGCAATTGTGCGAGATGCAGCGTTGGGTGCAGGCGACCGGGCAACGCGTGGTCGTGGTCTTCGAGGGTCGCGACACCGCCGGCAAGGGCGGCGCCATCACCGCCATCTCGCAGGTCCTGAACCCGCGCGGCTGCCGCGTCGTGGCGCTGCCGAAGCCGAGCGAACGCGAACGCACTCAGTGGTATTTCCAGCGCTACGTCGAGCATTTGCCGGCCGCCGGGGAAATCGTGCTGTTCGACCGCAGCTGGTACAACCGCGGCGGCGTCGAGCGCGTCATGGGCTTCTGCAACGACGCCGAGTACCGGCGCTGGCTGGCGCAGACGCCGCAGTTCGAGAAGATGCTGGTCGACGACGGCATCCTGCTGTTCAAGTACTGGTTCTCGGTGGATCAGGCACAGCAGGAAGTGCGCTTCGCCGAGCGCCTGGAGGATCCGCTGAAGCGCTGGAAGATCTCGCCGATCGACATCGCCGCACGCGAGAAATACGACGACTACACCGCCGCCCGCGACGCCTTCTTCAAGCCGACCCACACCCGGCACGCGCCCTGGTTCGTGGTCGACGCCAACGACCAGAAGCGGGCGCGCCTGAACATGATCGCGCACCTGCTCGAACACCTGCCGGACCAGAAGATCGCGCCGGAACCGCTGAAGCTGCCGCCGCTCAAGCGCAAGCGCCTCGGCAAGGACAAGCTCGGCGCCAAGGCCAGCCTGGTGCCGGCGCGCTACTGATCAGTGGCAGCGCGACTCGGTAACGCGCTGCAGCCCGGCCTCGCCACGCACGAAACGGCGGTTGGCATCCGCGGCCAGATCGAAGGACGCGCGCAGTTCCGGTTGCCCGCACCAGCCCGCGGCGCGCAGGCGCAGTTCGCCGAGCGGACGCGCCGCCAGCTTGGCATCCGCGCAACCGACGCAGGCCTGGGCATAGTCGTGCATCGACAGCGACGCGCCGTGGTCGCCCGCACGCGCCGCACCCATGGCCCAGCGCGGCCAGCCTTCGGCGTCGTGGTAGTACAGCATCGCCGACATCAGCCGCGACTCGGCGGCGCCCGAGGCGACCACGGTCAGGCCCCAACCGGAATCGTTGGCGCCGCCGTACCAGGTGCCGTTCACGTCGGCATCGGGCAGGCCGGCCGGCAATGCGACCGGCTCGATGCACCATTGCCCGGTGCCGCGCGTGTCGGAGACCGTGAGCAGCGCGAGTTGCGTCGCCTCGGCCTTGCGCCGGGCACAAACGGGATGGCGCGCATCGATCGAGAAATCGACGGCGATGCGCGCAGCATGGTTCGGGTCCGGCTTCGGCGCCGACAGGGCCGGATCGCGACGCATCAGCTGCAGCCCGTCCTTGCCGGCGACGAAGCGCTGCGCGGCGATGCGCCCGGTCGCCAGATACCAGCGCGACTGGCCATCGTCGTCGAAGGTCGCCCATACCGCGCTATGTCCGCCGAGGATCGGCTGGAGGTCGAGGGCGTGGCCGGGACGACTCGGGTCCCACCACAGACCGCGTCGCGGATCGCCCGATTGCAGGGACAGGCGCAGCACGCGACTGCCGCGCGCATCCGCTGCATCCATCAGCAGCCACCAGACGCGCCCCTGGTCGGCCGCGTCGGTCGAGGCCATCAGCGCACGGATGCCGCGCGCGTCGTGCAGGTCGAGCCAGGCATAACTGCCGTCGGCATGGCGCAGCATCAGCAGGCTGCGCCGTCCTTCGTCGGTGGCGATGGTGCTGGGCAGGGCCAAGACCTCGGCGCCGGTTTCCGGATGGCGCAGGAACTGCGCCGACGCCGGGCCGATGTGCAAGGCCAGGCGTTCGTCGCCGAATACCGACGCCAGCGCGCCGCGCGCGTCGAACTCCGCCTCGACCGCGCCCTGCGCCCGTCGCGTCATGCGTCCCTCGGCATCGAGCGCCAGATCGAAGCGGCGCGCGCCCTCGGCATCGGCCACCTGCGCCAGCGCGATGTCGCCGGGGCGGCGAGGCGCGATGGTCGACAAGGCGGCGACGAGGGACTGGTGACGAGCGCCGGAATACGCCTCGACGCCGGCATCCTCGAAACGGCGCGTGCGCTTGACGTCCAGCGCCGCCAGCCAGGCCGCCACGGCGGCGGCGTCGACCCCGGCTCCGGGCTGGACCCAGACCTGGGCGCCGGCGGCGCGTGCGCGCCGGGCCAGCGTGAAGACGGCGTCGCGCACGTCGGGACGATCCGCGGCATAGGTCAGCAACAATGCCGGCCAGGCCGACGCGGCCGCCTGCGGTTCTGTCCATTCGAAGGGCGCATCGACGTGCAGCACCAGCGCGCGCAACGACGCCGGCTGCGCGGCGACGAGGCGCCAGGCGTCGGCGGCGCGCTCGCCGGCCGCCACCAGGACCACACGCGAACGGTCCAGGGCCTGGCCGCGATCCAGCACGTCGAGAAAATCCCGAACCTCCGTGCGCCCGGCGGGTTGCCAGTTCGTGTGGGCGAATCCGCGCGCGCGCACCGCGTCGGACAGGCGCAAGGCGCCGGCCGCATCGGCCCCGAGTTGCACCACGGCGGGGGCCGAGCCCGGTTCGGACGGACGGAACCACACGACCGGCGCCGCACTCGCCGCGATCTGCGCGACGAACAGGCCGACCCACAGGAGCAGCCGCGTCCGCATGCCTCAGCCGGTCACGAAGTCGCGCACGCCGACGGGCGCATCCGGCAGGTCCTCGCGCCGGACCTCGGCCACACGCGCCGCCGGCGGTCCCTGCCAGAGCCAGCGCTCGAATTCGCCGAGCGCGTTCCCGGTCCCCACCGCCACGACTTCGACCGAGCCGTCGTCGAGGTTGCGGGCGCTGCCCATCACGCCCAGCGCCAGGGCATGGTCCCGGGTCGAGGCTCGGTAGTAGACGCCCTGCACCCTGCCGCGCACGATGAAGCGCGCCGCGGCCATCACTTCTTGCCCTGGTCGATGCGGCGCGCGAGATCGGCGCTGGTGATCGGGCCGAGGTATTTTTCGGCGACCGTGCCGTCCGGCGCGATCAGCCAGCTGGTCGGCAGACCGCGCGGCACGTCGAAATCCTTGGGCGGATCGAACACGTCGACGCGGGCGATCGGATACCCGGCCGGATGCTCCTTGAGGAAGGCACGCAGGTCGGCTTCCTCGATCTCCTCGAAGGCCAGGCCGATCACCGACACATCGTCGCGCTTCTGGTCGAAGGCGGAGAAATCCGGGATCTCCTTGAGGCAAGGCGAACACCAGGTCGCCCAGAAGTTGACCAGCACCCATTGGCCGCGCTGCTTGGCGAGGTCGAACTCGCCATGATCCAGGGTCTGCACGACCAGGCTCGGCGTCTTCGCCGCGGCCGGCTCGGCCGCTTCGGCGCCGGCGACGAACAGGGAGGCGAGCAACAGCAACCACGATTTCATGGGCACTCCGGGCGCAAACCGTTACGATGCGGCGGAATGTAGCGACAGCGGCATGAACGGAATGTTCCGCTCCCGCAAGTCGCGTTGTATGCGCGCAACAGCATGACCCAGGTCCTCGTTCTCTATTACTCGCGCCATGGCGCGACCGCCGAACTCGCGCGCCAGATCGCCCGCGGCGTCGGCGAAATCGCCGGTGCCGAGGCGCGCCTGCGCACGGTGCCGCCGGTCCGCCCGGAATTCGAACCCGCGCGCGGCGACGGCGACCCGGCCTCGGGTCCGCCGTATTGCACGCGCGAGGACCTCGCCGAATGCGGCGCGCTGATCCTCGGCAGCCCGACCCGCTTCGGCCAGATGGCGGCGCCGCTCAAGTATTTCCTCGACGGCACCTCGAGCGAATGGCTGTCCGGCACCCTCGTCGGCAAGCCGGCCGCGGTGTTCACCTCGACCTCGACGATGCACGGCGGCCAGGAATCGACCCTGCTGTCGATGATCCTGCCGCTGCTGCACCACGGCATGCTCATCGTTGGCCTGCCCTTCACCGAGCCCGGCGTGTCGGGCACGCAGGGTGGCGGCACGCCCTACGGCGCCTCGCATCTCGCAGGCACGCGCGGCGAGCGTGCGTTCGACGAGCACGAACGTGCGCTCGCACGTGCGCTCGGTCGCCGCGTCGCCGACGTGGCCGCGAGGTTGGCGCGATGAATCGCCGCGACCGCTTGCCGGCCCTGTCCCTGCTTGCCCAGGGCCTGCTGCAGATCCTCTGGCATGGCCTGCTGCATCCGTCGCCGGCATTGCCGGCCGCGCTGGTGCTCGCGATCGCGCTGCTGCCTCTGTGCGCCCTGCTGCCCGCGGCCCTGCACAGTGCTCGCCGCGCGCTCCTGGTCGGCGGCATCGTGTCGTTGCTGTATTTCAGCCACGGCGTCATGGAAGCCTGGTCGAATCCGGCCGAACGCGGGCTCGCGCTGTTCGAGATCCTGTTCGCGCTCGGCGCCATCTTCGGCCTGCGCAAGACGCCGAAGCCGGCCTGATCCGCCAACCGCATCGCTTGTCCCTGTGGCGCGCTCCGGCTAACGTCGCCGCGCTGCACGGGACGCAGCGACGCTCGAGCGTCGGGGAGAACCATGGGCTTCATACAGACTGCGCCGGTGTTGGCGAACACCTATCTGGACGACCGCGTGCTGCGTTCGTGGCTGCGCCGCGTCCTGCCAGCGCAGGTCCTGGCCGACTTCGACGGCCAACTCGGCGAATTCGGCGAGCTGGCCGCGAACGAGTGGTACCCGTGGCAACTGGCCCAGCGCCACCTCGAACCGCGGCACGTGCCCTTCGACGCCTTCGGGCAACGCATCGACCACGTCGAACTCAGCCCGTTCTGGCGCGAGGCGCCGGCGATCGCCGCGAAGTGGGGACTGATCGCGCTCGGCCAGGACGACTGGCTGGCGCAACACGGTCGCCCGCTGCAGTTCGCGTTCAACTACCTCTTCCACCCGTCCAGCGAGCTGTTCTCCTGCCCGCTGGCGATGACCGACGGGGCGCTCAAGGTCCTGCAGGACAGCGACAACAAGACCCTGATCGATCGCGCCGTGCCGCGCCTGCTCAGTCGCGATCCGGCCCAGTTCTGGTGCAGCGGCCAGTGGATGACCGAGACCAGCGGCGGATCGGACGTCGGCGGCACCGA
>CALMWD010000321.1 GCA_937873105.1 uncultured Rhodanobacteraceae bacterium | reverse complement strand
TATGCCTGGATGGCCTCGGAACTGCTCGGCCTTCCGGCGACGCGGAACTGAAGGCGGTCGGGATTGGCTTGACAGCACCATCCCGGCCGTGAATCACTGGAAAAAGTACGCGCGCACGCACGCGCGAGGGAAAGGCGGCGTCCGCGGGCGCCGCTGGCCCCACCCGACGCATCGAACCGGAATGCCGCGACGGACTCGCGGCCCAGAAGAACAATGGCCAAGAACCTGCTCATCGTCGAGTCGCCCGCCAAGGCCAAGACGATCAACAAATATCTCGGCAAGGACTTCCAGGTCCTCGCTTCCTATGGCCATGTGCGCGATCTGGTCCCGCGCGAGGGCGCGGTCGATCCCGATCGCGACTTCGCCATGCGCTACGAGCTGATCGACAAGAACGAGAAGCACGTCGACGCCATCGCCAGGGCCGCGAAGCAGGCCGATGCCCTCTATCTTGCGACCGACTTGGATCGCGAAGGCGAGGCGATCAGCTGGCACATCAGCGAGATCCTGCGCGAACGCGGCCTGCTCGACGGCCGCAAGCTGCATCGCGTGGTGTTCTCCGAGATCACGCCGAAGGCGATCAACGAGGCGGTCGCGCATCCGCGCAAGCTGCAGCACGACCTGGTCAACGCGCAGCAGGCGCGGCATGCGCTCGACTACCTGGTCGGCTTCAACCTCAGCCCGGTGCTGTGGCGCAAGGTCCAGACCGGGCTGTCGGCCGGCCGCGTGCAATCGCCGGCCCTGCGCCTGATCGTCGAGCGCGAGGAAGAGATCGAGGCCTTCAAGGCCCAGGAATACTGGACGATCGCGGCGCAGTGCGCACATCCGGCGCAGGGCTTCGACGCCCGGCTGCTGCGTTTCGACGGCCACAAGGTCGAACAGTTCACGTTCCGCGACGGCGAGCAGGCCGAAGCCGCGCGCGTCGAGCTGGTGCGCGCCGCGAACGGCCAGCTCAAGGTTGCCGACGTCAGCCGCAAGCAGCGCCAGCGTCGTCCCGCGCCGCCGTTCATTACTTCGACCCTGCAGCAGGAAGCGGCGCGCAAGCTCGGCTTCGGCACCTCGCGCACGATGCGCGTTGCGCAGGGCCTGTACGAAGGCGTGCAGATCGGCGACGAAGGCCTGGTCGGCCTGATCACCTACATGCGTACCGACGCCGTGCACCTGGCCAACGACGCCATCGCCGAACTGCGCGACGTGATCGCGCAGCGTTACGGCAAGCAGGCCTTGCCGGAATCGCCGAACACCTACAAGACCAAGTCCAAGAACGCGCAGGAAGCGCACGAGGCGATCCGTCCGACTTCGGCCTTGCGCACGCCCGAATCGGTCGCCGCCTTCCTCAATCCGGACCAGCTGAAACTCTACGAGCTGATCTGGAAGCGCACCGTCGCCTGCCAGATGGCGCCGGCCCTGATGGAAACGGTCTCGGTCGATCTCGCCGCCGGTTCCAGGCACGCGTTCCGCGCCAGCGGCACCACCGTGATCGAGCCCGGCTTTCTCGCGGTCTACGAAGAAGGCCGCGACCAGAAGACCGACGAGGACGAGGACGAAGGCCGTCGCCTGCCGGCGATGAAGGAAGGCGACACGATCCCGCTGACCCAGGTGCTGGCCGACCAGCACTTCACCGAGCCGCCGCCGCGGTATTCCGAAGCCTCGCTGGTCAAGGCGCTCGAAGAGTTCGGCATCGGCCGTCCTTCGACCTATGCCAGCATCATCCAGACCCTGCTCGGTCGCGAATACGTGATGCTCGACAACCGCCGCTTCCGCCCGACCGACGTCGGCCGCGTGGTCGCCAAGTTCCTGTCCAACCATTTCGCGCAGTACGTGGACTACGAGTTCACCGCGCGCATGGAGGACGAGCTCGATGCGGTGTCGCGCGGCGAAGAGGACTGGGTGCCGCTGATGCACAAGTTCTGGAAGCCGTTCAAGGCCCAGGTCGCCGACAAGATGGAAACGGTGTCGCTGGACGAGGCCAAGCAGAACCGCGTGCTCGGCAACGACCCGGCCACCGGCAAGCCGATCTCGGTGCGCCTCGGCCGCTTCGGGCCGTTCGCGCAGATCGGCACCAAGGAAGACGAGGACAAGCCCAAGTTCGCCTCGCTGCGTCCGGGCCAGAGCCTGCACACGATCACGCTCGACGAGGCGCTGGAGCTGTTCAAGCTGCCGCGCACGCTCGGCGTCGCCGCGGACGGCAAGGAGGTCAGCGCCGCGATCGGCCGCTTCGGTCCGTTCGTGAAGCACGGTTCCACCTACGCCTCGATCAAGCCGCCGGACGATCCGTACACGATCGAACTGCCGCGCGCGCTGCAGCTGATCGAGGAGAAGGAGGAGGCGATCCGCAACCGCATCATCCTGAGCTTCGACGACGGCGCCATCGAGGTGCTGAACGGCAAGTTCGGTCCCTACATCACCAACGGCGAACGCAACGGCAAGATCCCCAAGGACCGCGACCCGAAGACGCTGACGCGCGAGGAATGCGTGGCCTTGCTCGAAGCCGGCAAGCCGGTCAAGAAGAAGGCCGGGCGCTTCGGTCGCGCCGCCAAGAAGGCTGCACCGGCGAAGAAAGCCGCGGTGAAAAAGGAAGCGCCCGCCAAGAAGGCCGCGGCGAAGAAAGCGCCCGCGAAGAAAGCGGCAGCCAAGAAAGCGGTAAAGAAGGCGCCGGCCAAGAAGGCGGCCGCGAAGAAGGCTGCGGCCAAGGGCTGACGCCGCCCGCCGCCCTTCTTTCGTGGGTGCGAACCTCAATCGCACGCTCTTCGCCGAACGAGAAAAGAGTGCGATTGAGCATCGCACCCACAAAGGCCGTCGTCCCCGGCGTGGCTGCACTTGCGAGTGCCGCCCGCTCCGCCCGGCGAATTCGGCCGGGGCGCGTGCCGTATGATCGCCCCAACCCGGCTTCGACCTCGCCATGTTCGGTCTGGAAATCCTGCTCGCGCTGATCCTGAAGTTCTGGACGATCCTGTACGGGCTCGTCTACGGCGCGGTGTCCAGCCTGCCGATGCTGCACCGCTCGTTGCTCGCGCGCCAGCTCAAGGTGGAATGGCACGAAGCCGAATACCTGATCGTGCAAAGCCCGGACCGCGACCTGCACATCGGCGACCTGACCGTCATCACCCTGGTCGGCGGGCGCGGCCACGTCGCCCTGCGCGAGCGCGACACCCTGCTGCTGCAAGGCCAGACCCTGCGCATCGCGGTCGATCCGAATGCCCACGCGCTGGTGCTGACCGGGGCCATGCTCGACCTGCGCCGCGGCCGCGAAACCCGGCTGTTCCGGCGCATCGAGCGCGAGCGCGGCGTGTTGCCGCCATGACGCCTCCGATCCGCATCGCGGCGCTGCTCATCTCCCTCGCGCTCGCGGCCGGCTGCGCCCACCGTGCGCCCGCCGCCGCGAACGATGCCGCGAACGATGCCGCGATCGCCTGCCCCCGCGGCGGCGATCTCATGCAGCGCAGCGTGCTGTATTTCGGCGCCGCGATCCCGAACGGCAGCGATACCGTCGACGCCGACGAATGGCAGGCCTTCCTCGACCGCGAAGTCACCCCGCGCTTCCCCGACGGCCTCACCTGGTTCGACGCCCACGGCCAGTGGCGCGGCAACGATGGCCAAGTCATCGGCGAAGCCAGCCGTGTCCTGATCCTGTTGCATGGCGATGGCGATGGCGATGGCGATGGCGATGGCGATGGCGATGGCGATGGCGA
>CALMWD010000320.1 GCA_937873105.1 uncultured Rhodanobacteraceae bacterium | reverse complement strand
GAACCGATGCGCTACGAAGGCGAGGCCGGCCTCGACGACCGCCCGCGCTGCCGCGAGATGTGGCTGGCCTTCGAGCGCTCGTGGGAACGCGCCCAGCCCGAAACCGCGGTGCGCGCGCTGAAACTTTAGTCGCATTGCCCCGGAAACGACGCCCGCAAGCGCGGGCCGCCCGGCTATAATCGCGGGCCGTTTGCGCGCCGCACAAAAAACGCGCGCAACTTTCGGATTCCCCTCAATTTTTTGCTGCGCTGGCAGCAGAGTGACCGGCATGAGTCTTCTCGAACAATTCAGGGCCTCGTCGCAGTTGGGTACCGGCAATGCCGCGTACGTGGACGAGTTGTATGAACTGTGGCTGGCTGACCCGAGCAACGTCAGTGCGGAATGGCAGCGCTACTTCGACACCCTGAAAGGCCGCGAGGCCGGCGACCGTGCGCATGGTCCGGTCATCGCCGGCTTCGCCGAGGCCGCGAAACAGCGGCCGACCCTGGTCGCGGCGCCGGTCAGCAACGAATACGCCGAGAAGCAGGCGGCGGTACTGAAGCTGGTCACCGCCTATCGTTCGCGCGGCCATCTCGGCGCCTCGCTCGACCCGCTCGGCATGACGCCGAAGCCGGAAGCCCCGGACCTCGACCTGCCCTTCCACGGCCTGTCGAGCGCCGACCTCGACACCGAGTTCACCACGAACTCGCTGGTCGGCGCGCCGCGCATGAAGCTGCGCGACCTGCTCGCCCAGTTGCGCGCGACCTACTCGAACACGATCGGCGCCGAGTTCATGCACATCAGCGACTCGGTGCAGCGCCGCTGGTTCTACGACCGCCTGGAACGCGCCGCCGGCCGCTTCGGCTTCGACGCCGCCAAGAAGCAGCGCGTGCTCGAGCGCCTGACCGCCGCCGAAGGCCTCGAGCGCTATCTGCACACCAAGTACGTCGGCCAGAAGCGCTTCTCGCTCGAAGGCGGCGAGTCGCTGATCCCGATGATCGACGGCGTGATCCAGAGCGCCGGCGCCGGCGGCGTCAAGGAAATCGTCATCGGCATGGCCCATCGCGGCCGCCTCAACGTGCTGATCAACACCCTCGGCAAGGCGCCGGGCCAGTTGTTCGACGAGTTCGAAGGCAAGCATGCCCACCATGCCGATCCGGCCCACACCGGCGACGTGAAGTACCACATGGGTTACTCCGCCGACGTGCGCACCCCGGGCGGCGCCGTGCACCTGGCCCTGGCCTTCAACCCGTCGCATCTCGAGATCGTCGATCCGGTCGTGGCCGGCTCGGTGCGTGCGCGCCAGACGCGCCGCAACGACGACCACGGCGTACAGGTGCTGCCGATCTTGGTCCACGGCGACTCGGCCTTCGCCGGCCAGGGCGTGATCATGGAACTGTTCAACATGTCGCAGGCGCGCGGCTTCGCGGTCGGCGGCACGGTGCACATCGTCGTCAACAACCAGGTCGGCTTCACCACCAGCCGTCCGGACGACACCCGTTCGACGCTGTATTGCACCGACGTGGCGAAGATGGTCGGCGCCCCGATCATCCACGTCAACGGCGACGATCCGGAAGCCTGCCTGTTCGTGGCCGAACTCGCGTTCGACTACCGCAAGCAGTTCGGCCGCGACATCGTCATCGACCTGGTCTGCTACCGCCGCCACGGCCACAACGAGGCCGACGAGCCGGCGGCGACGCAGCCGCTGATGTACCAGAACATCCGCGCCCGCAAGACCACGCGCGAACTCTACGCGACCCAGCTCGCGGCGAACGGCACGATCCAGGCCGACGAAGCCAAGTCCCTGGTCGACGGCTACCGCGCCAAGCTCGATGCCGGCGAACCGGTGGCCGAGCTGTCGAAGCCGGACGACGGCCTGCCGCACATCGAGTGGCACCACTTCCATGACGGCAAGCTCGACGATGCCGTCGCCACCGGCGTGCCGGTCCCGAAGCTCAAGGCGCTGTCCGACCGCATCAACACCATTCCACCGACCTGGTCGCTGCATTCGCGCGTCGCCAAGGTCTACGAGGATCGCCTGAAGATGGCCGCGGGCGAGCTGCGCATGGATTGGGGCTTCGCCGAAACGCTGGCCTACGCGACCCTGATCGACGAGGGCTACAAGCTGCGCGTCGACGGCCAGGACGCCGGTCGCGGCACCTTCTTCCATCGCCATGCGGTGATCCACGACCAGAAGACCGGCGAAGCGCATTTCCCGCTGCGCGCGCTGGCGGAGAACCCGAAGTTCGTGGCGGTGATCGACTCGGTGCTGAGCGAAGAAGCGGTCATGGCCTTCGAGTACGGCTATTCGACCGCCGACCCGCAGACGCTGGTGATCTGGGAGGGCCAGTTCGGCGACTTCGCGAACGGCGCCCAGGTCGTGATCGACCAGTTCATTTCCTCGGGCGAAGCGAAGTGGGGCCGCCTCTGCGGTCTCGTGCTGTTCCTGCCGCATGGCTACGAAGGCCAGGGCCCGGAACATTCCTCGGCCCGCCTCGAGCGCTTCCTGCAGCTCTGCGCCGCCAACAACATGCAGGTCTGCACGCCGACCACGCCCGCGCAAATGTTCCACATGCTGCGCCGGCAGATGGTGCGCAACGTGCGCAAGCCGCTGGTGGTGATGACGCCGAAGTCGATGCTGCGCCACAAGCTCTCGACCTCGACCATGGACGAGCTCGCGAGCGGGTCGTTCCAGCGCCTGATCCCGGACAGCTTCGCCAAGGACGCGAAGCTGGTCTCGCGCGTCATCGTCTGCGGCGGCAAGGTCTATTACGACCTGGTCGAGGAAGCCGAGAAGCGTGCGCTCAAGGATGTCGCCATCGTCCGCGTCGAGCAGCTCTACCCGTTCCCGCGCGCCGAACTGACCGCGGAACTGAAGCGCTTCGGCAGTGCCAAGGACGTGGTCTGGTGCCAGGAAGAGCCGATGAACCAGGGCGCCTGGTACCAGATCGGCCACCACCTGCGCGCCTGCCTCGGCGACAAGCAGAAGCTGCATTACGCCGGCCGCGTGCGTTCGCCGGCCCCGGCTTGCGGCCACCTGTCGCAACACGTGGTCGAACAGGCCGCCTTGATCGAACAGGCCCTGGTCGCCAAGCTCAACGGCGACCACGCCCACGACTGACCCCGAACCCGCCCCAATCCAAGAACAGAGGACGCAAGCATGTCCATCGAAGTCAAAGTCCCGGTCCTGCCCGAGTCGGTTTCCGACGCCGTGATCGCCACCTGGCACAAGCAGCCCGGCGACGCCGTGCGCCGCGACGAGAACCTGGTCGA
>CALMWD010000319.1 GCA_937873105.1 uncultured Rhodanobacteraceae bacterium | reverse complement strand
GGATCGCGACATCGATGGTGTAGTCGCCGCGCTTGAGCGTGTAGATCTAGGTGAACGACAAAACATAAAAAATCCAGGTCAGCGGGATCTCGATGCGATCCTGGCCTTCGCCGAGGCGATATTCGTCCTGGGCCGCGGCGAACACCGCGCGGTGGTCGGGTGCGGCCGAATTCGCCGAGACCAGGCCGGACTGGGCGACGAAGAAATGTTCGCCGGCCGGATCGAACAGCTGCACGCTCGGCGTGGTCGTCCCGGCCTGCACCGGGTAGGCGCGCAGGTTGGCCTTGCTGACGGTGCCGCCGCGGGTGTCGATCTCGAGTTCGAGCACGTCGCTGACGACGCGCACGATGCGAGCCGCCGGTTCCGGTGTGGTGGCCGGCGCTTCGACGGCGCCGTCGGCCACCGCGGCGGCGGGGGCGCTGTCGGCCGCGGGCAGGTCGGCACCACTGGACTGCGCCGGGCGTTCCGGGTCGAGGCTGGCCTGCTGCGACGGCGGCGCCAAAGGTGCGGCGCGGTGGTAATCGTTCTGCCAGGCATTCCACAGCAGGAAGCCGAGGGCCGCCAGCGCGATCCAGAGAAAACTGCGCGCGTTGTTCATGGGGGATTCGCTACAAAAGGAACACGACGAGGGGAAAGGAGGCTCAGGGCGCGTCGTTCGCAGCCCGAGAAAGGCCGGGCATTGTGCCGGGCATGGGCTCCGGCTTCAACGCGGCGAGTCGGTCGAACAGCTTCTCGACATCGGCGCGGATGGCCTTGGCTTCGGCCTGCGCGATGTCGCCGCGGGCCACGACCACGAAGGCGTACGCGGGCAGGGCGGCACGGCGCAAGCGGAACGCTTCGCGCACGATGCGCTTGATGCGGTTGCGGTCGTGCGCCTTGGGCACGCTGCGTTTCGGCACGGTGATGCCGAGTCGGGCACAACCATCGGGCAGCACCAGGCCCCGGAAAAGCTTCGAGCCGGCACTGAGGCCGGCTCGAAAGACATGATCGAACTCGCGCTTGACCAGAATGCGTGCGCCACGCGGGAATCCCGCGGCGGACATCCGGGCCAGCCTGATTACGGAATCAGGCGGACGCGGCCCTTGGCGCGGCGGGCATTGAGGACCTTGCGGCCGCCCTTGGTCGCCATGCGGGCACGGAATCCGTGGTCACGCACTCGCTTGAGGTTGCTCGGTTGATACGTGCGCTTCGTGGCCATGACAGCACCGTTGGATAGGTTGACAAAAAAGGGCGCGAATCTTATGCAGATTGCGGGCTCAGGTCAAGGACGAGACCGAACGGCCGCTGTCCGGAGGCGGCCGGCGCACTGGTACACTGGGCGGCCCGACGCGTCGAGCGTCGTTTTCAACGCGCGCGGCATCGATGCAATCTCTCTGGGAACCCCTGCTCCATCGTCTCGAAGCGGAGTACAGCGAGCAGGACATTCTGACCTGGCTGAAACCCTTGCAGGTGGGCGGCGGCGACGGCGTGTTGCGGCTGTTGGCGCCGAACCCCTTCGTGCTCGACGTGGTGCGCGAGCGCTTCCTGTCGCGCATCGAGGTCGTGGCCAGGCATCTCGCCGGCGCCGAGCTCGACGTGCGTCTCGAAGTCGGTTCCAGCCCGCGCGCGGCCGAGCCGACACGTGTGGCCGCCCCGAACAACGGTACGGTGGCGGTGCCGTTCGACCCCGAGTTCGAAACCAACCTCGACCCGCACTACACCTTCGACAACTTCGTCGAGGGCAAGTCCAACGAACTCGGCCGCGCCGCCGCCTTCCAGGTGGCGCTGAATCCGGGCCGACGCGAATCCAATCCGCTGCTGCTGTACGGCGGCACGGGCCTCGGCAAGACGCATCTGATGTACGCGGCCGGCAACCTGATGCGCAAGAACAACCCCGGCTTCCGCGTGCTCTACCAGCGCTCGGAGCAGTTCGTCGCGGCGATGATCCGCGCGCTGCAAAGCAAGACCATCGACGAGTTCAAGAATCGCTACCGTTCCGTCGACGCCCTGCTGATCGACGACATCCAGTTCTTCGCCGGCAAGGACCGCACCCAGGAAGAGTTCTTCCACACCTTCAATGCGCTGTTCGAATCGAACCAGCAGATCATCCTGACCTGCGACCGCTATCCTAAGGAAATCAGCGATCTCGAACCGCGCCTGACCTCGCGTCTGGGCTGGGGCCTGCCGGTCGCGATCGAGCCGCCGGATTTCGAAACGCGCGCCGCGATCCTGCTGCGCAAGGCGGAACTGAAGGGCATCGTCCTGCCCGAGGAAGTCGCGTTCATGATCGCCCGGCGCATGCGTTCGCACGTGCGCGACCTCGAAGGCGCCCTGAACACGCTGGCCGCCCGCGCCCATTTCACCGGCCGGGCCATCACCACCGAATTCGCCCAGGAAGCCTTGCGCGACCTGCTGACGGTGCAGGAACGCACGCTGAGCATTCCGAACATCCAGAAGGTCTCGGCCGACTACTTCCAGCTGCGCGTCGCCGACCTGCTGTCCAAGCGCCGCACCCGCCAGCTCGCGCGGGCGCGGCAGATGGCCATGGCCCTGACCAAGGAACTGACTTCGCATTCCCTGCCGGAGATCGGCGATGCGTTTGGCGGCCGCGACCACACCACCGTGCTGCACGCCTGCCGCCTGATCGCCGAGCTGCGTGACACCGACGGCAAGACCCGCGAAGACTGGGACAAGCTGATCCGCGCGCTGACAGGTTGAGGACAAACCCGGACGAGGTCTGTGGACAAGGTCTGGACAGCAGTTATCCACAAACGATCCACGGAGCTCACCGGCTTTCACCCACAAGATTTGGCGGCGCTGCAACGCAGATGCCACAAGGGGTTGTGGGTCCCCATTGCAGTTGTCCCCAACGCCCATCATCATCACCATCTTCATATAGACAAGAAGATGAAAGAGGGAGGCCCATGCGCTTCAGCATCCAGCGGGAAGCCCTGCTCAAGCCGTTGACTCAGGTCGTGGGGGTAGTCGAACGCCGCCAGACCCTGCCGGTCCTGGCCAACGTGCTGGTCGAAGTCACGAATGGATCGCTCGGTTTCACCGGATCCGATCTCGAGGTGGAGCTGTCGGCGCGTTGTGCGGTGGAGGACAGCGAAGATGGCGTGACCACGCTGCCCGCGCGCAAGCTGTTCGACATCGTGCGGGCCCTGCCGGACGGCAGCCGCATCGACTTGAGCCAGAGCGGCGAACGCGTGACCCTGAAGGCCGGCCGCAGCCGCTTCACGCTGTCGACCTTGCCGGCCTCGGAATTCCCGACCGTCGATGACATCGACGTGGTCGAGCGCGTGACCTTGACCGAAGCGACCTTGAAGGAACTGATCGACCGCACCGCGTTCGCGATGGCCCATCAGGACGTGCGCTATTACCTCAATGGCATGCTGCTCGACCTGCGCGAGGCGGCCCTGCGTTGCGTCGCCACCGACGGTCATCGCCTGGCCCTGTGCGAAACCGCGGCAGAGGTGGCGATCAAGGCCAAACGCCAGATCATCATCCCGCGCAAGGGCGTGATCGAGCTGCAGCGCCTGCTGGACGGCGACGGCCAGCTGGAACTGGAATTCGGCAAGAACCACCTGCGCGTCACCCGTTCGGATTTCATCTTCACGTCCAAGCTGATCGACGGCCGGTTCCCGGATTACGAAGCGGTGATCCCGATCGGCGCCGACAAGATCGTGCAATTGCCGCGCGACGAGTTGCGCATGGCTCTTCAGCGCGTGGCCATCTTGTCGAACGAGAAGTACCGTGGCGTGAAGCTCGATGTCGCTCCGGGCAAGCTGACCATCGTCGCTCACAATCCGGAGCAGGAAGAAGCGACCGAGGTGCTGGAGGTGCAGACCACGGTGGATCACCTGAGCGTGGGCTTCAACGTCAACTACCTGCAGGACGCATTGTCGTCGCTGCGCGGCGTGAACGTGATGCTGTGCCTGCGCGACGGCAACTCCAGCTGCATGGTGCGTGATGCCGACAATGACCGCTCGCGCCATGTCGTGATGCCGTTGCGTCTGTGATGCGGCAAATGGCTTCGAAAGCTTGCACGCGGCCCCGGCGATCCCGGGGCCGTCGTCGTTCTGGCCAATGAAGATCCTGCGTCTCGACATCGCCGGCTTGCGCTGCATTCGCGAGGCGCGGATCGCGGCGGGCGAGGGTGTGCATTTTCTGCTTGGGCCGAACGGTGCCGGCAAGACCACGGTACTCGAAGCCCTGCACTTGCTGGGGTACGGGCGCAGTTTCCGTGCCGGGCAGCGCGAGGCGGTGATCCAGCGTGGCGCGGCGCAGAGTCTTGTGTTCGCGGAACTGGCGGCCGCGAGCGGCCGGCATCGGGTCGGCTTGCGGCGGACGGCCTCGGACTGGTCGGCGCGCATCGACGAGTCGGATGCCGCTGGGCTGGTCGACCTCTTTCGTATCTGTCCGGTCGTCTGTTTCGAGCCCGGTTCCCATGCCCTGATCTCCGGTCCGGCGGAATTGCGCCGGGCCTATCTGGATTGGTCCGTGTTCCACGTGGAACCGGATTTCCTGCCGGCCTGGCGTCGACATCAGCGCGCGCTCAAGCAGCGCAACGCCGGACTGCGTTCGGGTTGGCCCGATGCCTTGCTCGAACCTTGGGAAAGGGAGCTCGCCGACACTGGCCTGCGCATCGCGTCGATCCGGCAGCGGGTACTGGACGAGCTGCGCGATCCGGTGGTTGATCTGGCCTCGGCCTTCCTGCCTGAATTGGGTGGGGTTCACCTGAGCCTGTCGACCGGATTCGGCGATCGCGATAGCGCCTCGCCCGAGACGCTCCTGGCGGCCTATGTCGCCGCCCGCGGCCTGGATCGCGAACGTGGTCATACCCGGTTCGGCGCCCATCGCGCCGACTGGAGCCTCGGTTTCGAGGCGGCGCCCCGTCGCGAGCACCTGTCGCGCGGGCAGGAAAAGCTGGCGGCCCTGGTGATGGAGCTGGCCCAGGTCGAACATTTCCGGACACGCACCGGCGACTGGCCGGTCCTGTTGCTGGACGACCTGGCGTCCGAGCTCGACCGCGAACATCAAGGACGTGTGCTGGACTGGATTTTTGCGGCCGGCTTGCAAGCCTGGATCACCGGCACCGAGGTCCCGGCCAGTCTCCGCGACCGCAGCGAAGCCTGGCATCTGTTCCACGTGGAACAAGGGACGATCACGCCGGCTTGATATACTTCGTTATTGTCCCGCGACCCGCCATCGACCCGATTCCCGGGCGTTGGTGCGTCGCCCACCGGAAATCCGCATGACCGAGCAACAGTACGACAGCAGTTCCATCAAGGTGCTCAAGGGCCTCGACGCCGTCCGCAAGCGTCCGGGCATGTACATCGGCGACACCGACGACGGCACCGGCCTGCATCACATGGTCTTCGAGGTCGTCGACAACGCCATCGACGAAGCCTTGGCCGGCCACTGCGACACGGTTCTGGTCACGATCCACGGCGACGGCTCGGTCTCGGTGCTCGACAACGGTCGCGGCATCCCGGTCGGCATCCATCCGGAAGAAGGGCGTTCCACGGCCGAAGTCGTCATGACCGTGCTGCACGCCGGCGGCAAGTTCGACGACAACAGCTACAAGGTGTCCGGTGGCCTGCACGGCGTCGGCGTCTCGGTGGTGAACGCGCTCTCGTCCAGCCTCTGGCTCGACATCTGGCGCGAAGGGTTCCACCACCAGCAGGAATACAGCCTGGGCGTGCCCCAATATGCGCTCAAGCAGGTCGAGCCGAGCAACAAGCGCGGTACCCGCGTGCGTTTCCTGCCGAGTACCGAAATCTTCTCGGACGTCGAGTTCCACTACGACATCCTGGCCAAACGCCTGCGCGAACTCGCCTTCCTGAACTCGGGCGTGCGCATCGAACTGCGCGACGAACGCGGCGAGGGCAAGCACGACGTGTTCGCCTACGAGGGCGGCATCCGCAGCTTCGTCGAACATCTGGCGCACCTGCGCACGTCCCTGCACCCGCAGGTGGTCAGCTTCATCGGCATGAGCGACGACATCGCCGTCGACGTCGCCCTGCAATGGACCGACGCCTATGAAGAACGGATGTTCTGTTTCACCAACAACATTCCGCAGAAGGACGGCGGCACGCACCTGGCCGGTTTCCGCGCGGCGCTGACGCGCACGCTCGGCAACTACATCGAATCCTCGGGCCTGCTGAAGCAGGCCAAGGTCTCGCCGACCGGCGACGACATGCGCGAAGGCATGATCGCGGTCCTGTCGGTGAAGGTGCCGGATCCGAAGTTCAGCTCGCAGACCAAGGACAAGCTGGTGTCCTCGGAAGTGAAGGGCGCCGTCGAATCGGTGATCGGCAACAAGTTCGCCGACTTCCTGCAGGAAAACCCGGCCGTCGCGCGTGCGATCTGCGAGAAGGTGGTCGATGCCGCCCGCGCCCGCGAAGCCGCCCGCAAGGCGCGCGAACTGACCCGCCGCAAGGGCGCGCTCGACATCGCCGGCCTGCCGGGCAAGCTCGCGGACTGCCAGGAAAAGGATCCGGCCCTGTCCGAACTGTTCCTGGTCGAGGGTGATTCCGCCGGTGGCTCCGCCAAGCAGGGCCGCGACCGCCGCTTCCAGGCGATCCTCCCCCTCAAGGGCCGGATC
>CALMWD010000318.1 GCA_937873105.1 uncultured Rhodanobacteraceae bacterium | reverse complement strand
GTGCAACTACCTCGGCATCGAAGTGCACGAACCCGGGGTCGGCCGCCTGCTGCGCGATGCCGATGCCGCGGGCCTCACCAACCTGCGCGTCTCAAAGCACGATGCGGTCGAAGTGCTGCGCCACGACATCGCGCCGGGCAGCCTGGCCGAAGTGCGCTTGTATTTCCCGGATCCGTGGCACAAGAAGCGCCACCACAAACGTCGCATCGTGCAGCCCGAGTTCGTCGAACTCGTGGCTTCGCGCCTGGTGCCCAACGGCCTGTTCCATCTCGCCACCGACTGGGAACCCTACGCCGAGCACATGTTCGACGTGCTCGAGGCCAGCCCCTCGTTCGCGAACGAGCTCGGCCCGCGCCGGGCCGCCCCGCGCCCGCCCTGGCGCATCGAGACCCATTTCCAGAAGCGCGGCGAACGCCTCGGCCACGGCGTCTGGGACCTGCTCTACCGGCGCCGCTGAGGGCCTGACATTTCGCTGACCCGGCCCGATGCCGCGGTTCCGGCCGGGGCGCATGCGGGGCTACACTCGGGGCGTTCGTTCCGCCGCCCACAAGGACCATGCTCAGCGGCCTGACCCTTTCCAGCGAGATGCTGCTCGTGCTCGGACTGACCGCGTTCACGCTGGTCATGTTCACGCTGGAGTGGGTGCGTGCCGACGTGGTCGCGCTGCTGGTGCTGGTCGCGCTCGGCATCACCGGCATCGTGCCGACCGACCAGCTGTTCGACGGCTTCGCCGGCAACGCCGTGGTCGCGATCATGGCGACGATGATCCTCGGCGCCGGCCTCGACCGCACCGGCGTGCTGAACACGGCGGCGTCGCACATCCTGCGCTGGTCGGACGGCGACGAACGCCGCCTGCTGCTGGTGTTGTGCGGCATCACCGGCATGATCTCGGCGGTGATGCAGAACCCGGCGGTGACCGCCCTGTTCCTGCCCGTGGTGGCCCGCATCTCGGCGCGTACCGGCCTGCCGCTGTCGCGGCTGCTGCTGCCGATGGCCTGCTGCATCATTCTCGGCGGCACCCTGACCATGGTCGGCAATTCGCCGCAGATCCTGCTCAACGACCTGGTGCTGTCGGTGAACCGCAACCTGCCGTCGGGCGCCGACACCATCGAGCCGTTCTCGATGTTCAGCATCGCGCCGATCGGCATCGCCCTGCTGCTGTCGGGCATGGCCTATTTCCACTGGTTCTGGCCGAAACTGTCGCCGAGCCGCGACGACGAACGCCAGGTGGTCACGCCCGGCGCGACCGCGAGCTACTTCGAGAGCACCTACGGCATCGAAGGCGAAGTGGTCGAGCTGATGGTGCCGGCCGAGAGCGCGCTGATCGGCCTCTCGATCGCGGAAGTCGAGGCGCAGCCGGACACGCCGCTGATCCTCGCGATCAAGGTCGGCGAAGAAGCGCGCCTGGCGCCGCCGGCCGACCAGATGCTCTGGGCGAACACGGTGCTGGGCGTGCTCGGCCCGCGCGAACGCATCCACGAATGGGCGCAGCAGCAGGGCCTGCGCGTGCTGCCGAAGACGCGCAACTTCGGCGCCATGTTCAATCCCACCCGCGCCGGCATCGCCGAAGCGGTGATCCCGCCGAGTTCGCGCTTCATCGGCCAGCGCGTCGGCGAACTGCGCCTGCGCAAGCGCTTCGGCGTCTCGGTGCTGGCGGTGAACCGCGGCGACAAGATCTGGCGCGACGAGATCCGCGGCCGCCTGCTGCGCCAGGGCGACACCCTGGTCTTCCACGGCGCCTGGCGCGATCTCGCGCATGCGGCGGAGGACCACGACTTCGTCGTCGTCACCGATTATCCGAAGGAAGAGGAACGGCCGCACCGGCTCAACCACGCGCTGGCGTTCTTCGCGCTGTCGATGGCGCTGGCCCTGCTGTCGGACCTGCCGCTGCCGGTGGCGCTGCTGTCCGGCGCGGTCGGCATGATGTTGACCGGCGTGCTGAACATGGACGAGGCCTATCGCGCGATCAACTGGAAGACGATCTTCATCATGGCCTCGCTGATCCCGCTCGGCTGGGCCATGGACTCGACCGGCGCCGCGGCCTGGATCGCGCAGGAAATCCTGATTGCGCTCGGCGGCGTCCCGATCTGGGCGCTCGAACTGGCACTGGTGGTGCTGACCAGCCTGTTCGCGCTGGTCATGTCGCAGGTCGGCGCGACCGTGGTCATGGTGCCGATGGCGATCAACATCGCGCTCGCCGCCAACACCGATCCGGCGCCGTTCGCCTTGCTGGTCACGCTGGCCGCGTCGAACAACTTCGTGTCGGCGTCGAACCCGGTGATCTCCCTGGTCGCGAGCCCGGCCAGCTACCGCCAGCAGGACCTGATCCGCGCCGGGCTGCCCTTGAGCGCGATCTTCGCCGTGGTCGCCCTGGTGATGGTCAACCTGATCTACTGAGCGAGCACCACGGCACCGTCCTCGACCTGCAGCGCCACCGGCACCAGGCCGTTGCCCATGCACGGACCCGAGGTGCAGAAGCGGTTGTCGAGCTTGAACATGGCGCCGTGCGCGGCGCAGACCAGATGGCCCTTGTCGACGATGAAGCGGCCCGGCGCCCAGTCGAGGCGGCGACCGGCATGCGGGCATTCGTTGTGGTAGCCGAGCACGCGTTCGCCGACCCGCACCAGGATGATGTCGAAACCGCCAGTGCTGGACGGCAGATGTGCCCCGAGGGCGCCGCCTTCGGGAATCTCGGCCAACGGAATCCGACGAACGGTCCCGATTTCGCCCTCCGGCGTGTTGCTCTCGTTCATGTCCCCCTCACTCCTTTGTTGCATGCTTGGGCCACCTGCCGGGAATGATGCCATGTCGACGCTGTCCACCCTGCTCCGCCCCGCGATCGCCGCGCTCAAGCTGCTGCTGGTCGGCGCGGTCGCGGTCGGCGCGCTGGTGTTCGGCGCGATCCTGGCCTTCGCGATCTTCGTTGGCGTGTCGCTGGCGAGGCTGCTGCGCGGACGTGGTGAAGCCACGGCCAGCAGCGCCAGCGACCGCGTCTTCGACGCCGAGTACGAAGTCGTGCGTCGCCCCGGCAGCGGCGTGCTGACGCCGATCGAGCGCGACCGCCGCTGAGCGCGGCCAGGCACGCTGCCGCCGATTCGCCCCGATTCGCACCCGAACGCCGCCGGCCGCGCGGCTATCGTTGCCGTGTCCGGATCCTGCGTGTTCCCGCGAGCGGCGCCGCCGATACTGCGCCGCGAACGAAACGGAGTCTTGTCGATGTCCACCACCGCCGACGCCACCTTGCCGGCCGGCCACGCGCGCGAGCGCTGGCTGATTCTCGCAGCGCTGCTGTCGCTGTACGTCGTCTGGGGCTCGACCTATCTCGCGATCAAGTGGGCGCTGGTCGGCTTCTCGCCGTTCGCGATGGCGGCGATCCGCTTCGCCTCGGCGGGCCTGCTGTTCTTTGCCTGGCTGCGGCTGCGCGGCGTGCCCGCGCCGACGTGGGCGCAGTGGAAGAACATGGCGGTCATGGGCACCCTGCTGCTCGGTGTCGGCAACGGTCTCGTCTGTTACGCGGAGCAGTACGTCGGCTCCGGGCTGGCGGCGGTCGCGATCGCCAGCATGCCGCTGTGGGCGGCGATGTTCGGCGCCATGTACGGACGTTGGCCGACGCGCCGCGAGGGCCTCGGCCTCGCGATCGGCTTCGCCGGCGTCGTGCTGCTGAACCTCGGCGGCGACCTCGCCGCGAACCCGCTGGGCGCGATCGCCCTGCTGATTTCGCCGATCGCCTGGGCCTTCGGCTCGGTCTGGAGCCGCGGCCGCGACCTGCCCGCACCGATGATGAGCACGGCGGCGCAGATGATCGTCGCGACGCCGGTGCTGGTCCTGATGACGCAACTCTATGGCGACGGCTGGATCCGGCCGGGCATCGACGCGCTCGCGGTCGGATCGCTGGTCTATCTGGCGATCTTCGGCTCGATCGTCGGCTTCGGCGCCTACGTCTTCCTGCTCGACAAGGTGCGCCCGGCCATCGCGACCAGCTATGCCTACGTCAATCCGCCGATCGCGGTGCTGTTCGGCGTGCTGCTCGGCGGCGAGGCCTTGCATGCGCTCGACCTCGTCGCCATGGCCGTCATCCTCGCCGGCGTCGTGCTGATCACCTGGAAACGCTGAGCGCCGCGACCGGTCCGGGCTACATCCGCACGAAGGACTTGAAGCCGCCGAAGAACATGCGGGCGGCGTCGAAAGGCATGTCCTCGGCCTTGCCCATCGCGGCGATGCGCGGATCGGCCATCACCTGCCTGTTGACGCGGTCGCGCTGCCGGCGCGAGGCATAGGTTATCCACGAGAACACCACGACCTCGTCGTCGCGCAACTTCACCGACTGCGGGAACGAGGTCTGCTTGCCGGGCTTCACGTCGTCGGCGACGCACTCGACGTAATCGAGCGCGCCGTACTCCTTCCAGATCTTCCCGGCCTTGCGCGCGAGCTTGCGGTAGTCGGCGAGCTTGGCGGTCGGTACCGGCAGGACGAATCCATCGACATAGATCGACATCGTTGCGCTCCTCGTCAGTCGTGGCCCAGACCGGAGCGCGGCTGCTCGCGGATCGGGCGGATGGGACGGATTTCGATGCAGCCGACCTTTGCCGGCGGAATCTTCGCGGCCAGGCTGATCGCCTCGTTCAGGTCGCGCGCCTCGATCAGGTAGAAGCCGGCCAGCGCTTCCTTGGTCTCCGCGAACGGGCCGTCGGACACCGACAGCCGACCGTTGCGGATGCGCACCGTGGTCGCGGTCGCGACCGGCTGCAGCGCCTCGGACGCGACGCAGTGGCCGCCCGCGCGCAATTCGGCGTCGCAGGCCAGGCACTCGTGATCGTCCATGCGCGCGATCTGGTCTTCCTCGCCGTACACCAGGCACAGGTATTTCATCTCAGCCTCCGTTCTGCATCTGGGCGAACGCGGCCATGTCCATGTGGAACAGCTCCCAGACATGGCCGTCCGGATCGGCGATCGCGCGCGTGTACATGAAGCCGAGATCCTCGACCGGGCGGAAGGCGCTGCCGCCGTGCGCGAGCGCGGCGTCGGCGACGCGATCGACCTCGGCGCGGCTGGCCAGCGACAGCGCGATCAGGTGCGCGCTTTCGCGGCGCGCGTCGGCGATCGGCAGCGGCGTGAACTCGCGGAACTTGGCATGCGTCAGCAACATCGCGTACTGCTGCTCGCCCAGCACCAGGCAGGCCGCCGTGGCGTCGCTGAACTGCGGATTGAAGGCGAAACCGAGGGCCTCGAAGAAGGCGCGGCTCTGCGCCAGGTCGGCCACCGGCAGGTTCACGAACAGGCCGGAGACGCGGGTGGTCGCGGCGCTCATGGCGTCGCCCCCGTCTCGCCGCCCATGCCGATCGCACGGAACTGGCCGAGCGTCGGGCTCGGCTCGAAATCCTCGAGTTCGAACATCTGCCGCACCTCGATGTGGCAGGGCGAATCGTCGAGGTTCGGATTCGGGAAGCGCCGCGACCATTCGATCGCTTCTTCGCGGCTGTTCGTGCGGATCAGGGTATATCCCGCGATCAGTTCCTTGGTCTCGACGAACGGCCCGTCGACCACGGTGCGCGTCGCGCCGTCGTAGTGCACGCGCCAGCCCAGCGCCGTGGCGCGCAGGCCGGAGCCGTCGATCAGCACCCCTGCGCGGGCGAGTTCCTCGTGGAAGTCGCCCATTTCCTTGAGTTTCGCCTCGGTCGGCATCACGCCGGCCTCCGAGGCCGCACTCGCCTTCACGATGATCATGAATCGCATCGCCTGCTCCTTCGTCGTGGATGGGAACGGGTGCGGGTCCGCGCCTGCGGCCGGATCGCGCGCCCTCCTGTGCTGGTCGAACGCGTACCGGGCATTTCGACATCGCCTCCGGAAGAAAAGTCGCGCCGGCTTCAGCCGACGTAGCGCCGGACCTGGACGGTGACCGCGCGCAGTTGCGGCGGCAGCGGGCGCACGGCACGGATGGCGTCGGCGCAGGCGGGCAGCAACTGGATGGCATATTCGACCACCCGCACCATGTCCGGCGTCGCCGGCCGCTCGGCGAACCGCGACACCAGTTGTTCGAACTGCCGGCAGCATTCCGACAAGGCCGTCGCACCGACCAGCGGCGCCGAACCCTTGAGCGTGTGGAAGCCGCGTCGCAGGCGTTTCAGCGCATCGGCATCGGCGGGACGCGCGCGCCAGTCCGCACAGGCCGAGCGCAACGCCTGGGTGACGTCGGCGAGTTCGGCCAGGAAAACGTCGCGGATTTCGGCATCGGCATCATCCTGCGGCGCCGAAGCCGGCGCGGCGACGGAAGCGCCGCGCGAGCGCAGCTTGCGCAACAGCGATTGGCACCAGGCGATCATGCGTCGGCACACCACGAGGCTTCGGGGACCGGCGGATGGTACGGCGTTTCCCGGCGCTCAGGGCGGCACGTCGTCGCCGGCGGCGGCCGGCTTGCGACCGTCGAGCATGGCCGCGACCAGGTTCTCGCGATGGGCGAACGAGGCATGGATCACGCCAGCCACGTGCAACGGCACCAGCACGAACAGCACCCAGGTCGCGATCTCGTGGCTGCCAATGACCCAGGCGTAGCCGAACCAGCGGTCGGTCGTGAACATCCAGCCGGTGACCACGATCGTGGCCAAGGTCAGCAGCAAGGCCAGGATCATCCAGGCGCCGAGCGGGTTGTGGCCGAGGTAACGCGGGGCGCGACCGCGCACGAGGTCGGCCCCGTAGCGCAAGGTCGCCCGCGGCCCGCGCACGAACCGATGGAAGCGCGCCGCCGGCGTGCCGACGACGCCCCAAAGCAGGCGAATCGCCAGCGCGCCCATCACCGCGTAACCGATCCATTCATGCCAGCGCCCGGGCGCGTGGCGGGTGAACCAGGCCGCGGCGACGCCGCCGATGAACACGAGATGCGCGAGGCGCACGAGCGGATCGTAGACCCGCACCCGTTCGCGCTGCGCCAGCGGCGGCGTGGCGGACATCGGCTCAGTGCGCGTCGTGTTCGGTCGGCACGCGCTCGAAGGTCACCGGGTGGAAATAGGCCTCGACCTTGCTGCCCTTGTCGTCGATCGCATAGACCTCGTAGCAGCCGCCGTCTTCCTTCATGTGGCGGACCTTCCAGCCTTCGCCGGAGAGCTTTTCCTTGAGCGCATCCATGCTCTTCCAGGTCGACTTGTCGCCGGAATCGCAGGTGGCGAGGCCGGTGGCGGTGACCGGACCGATGGCGAGCAGGGCAGCGGTGAAGGCGATCGAACGCAGCAGCATGGGGAGCTCCTTGGGTTGAAGAAGCCCGAGCCTAACCGCAAATGCGATTCGTTCGCAACAATGTCTCAGCCCAGTTCGGCCCGCCGCCGCTGCAGGAAGCGCTGCTCGGGGCCGGGCCGCGTCAGCGCTTCCGCGCGCCCGTACGCGGCACGCGCCTCGTCCAGGCGCCCCAGCCAGCGCAGCAGGTCGGCATGCGCTGCATGCGCGAAGCGATAGTCCCGCAGTTCGCCGCGCGCGAGCAGATCCTCGACCAGGACCAGGCCGGCCTCGGCGCCGTCGCGCATCGCCACCGCGACGGCGCGGTTCAGCGCCACCACCGGACCCGGGGCAAGGCGCAGCAGCACCTCGTACAGCGCGACGATCTGCGCCCAGTCGGTGGCCGCGCTCGATGCCGCCTCGGCGTGCACGGCGGCGATCGCGGCCTGCAGCGCGTACACGCCGAAGCGGCGGCTGCGCAGCGCGGCCTCGACCAAGGGGATCGCTTCGTCGATCTGCGCCCGCGACCAGCGGCCGCGATCCTGGTCTTCGAGCAGGACCAGTTCGCCATCGGCATCGACGCGGGCTTCGCGCCGCGAGTCCTGCAGCAACATCAGGGCGAGCAGGCCGATCGCCTCGGGTTCGGGCATCAACGCGACCAGCAGGCGCCCGAGGCGGATCGCCTCGGCGCTCAGGTCCGGGCGCGTCAGCGCATCGCCGACGTTCGCGGCATAACCCTCGTTGAAGACCAGGTAGATCACCCGCAGCACAGCGTCGAGCCGGTTCGGCAGGTCCTGCGCGGCCGGCACTTCGTAGGGGATGCGCGCGTCGCGGATCTTGGCCTTGGCGCGCACGATGCGCTGCGCCAGCGTCGGCGCCGGCGTCAGGAAGGCCGCCGCGATCGCTTCGGTGGTGAGCCCGCAGACCTCGCGCAAGGTCAGCGCGACCTGGGCGTCGTCCGAGAGCGCCGGGTGGCAGCAGGTGAAGATCAGCCGCAGGCGGTCGTCCTCGACCGCATCGATCTCCGGCGCGGCCTCGACATCGTCGGCGCGATCGTGCCGC
>CALMWD010000317.1 GCA_937873105.1 uncultured Rhodanobacteraceae bacterium | reverse complement strand
CACCGCGTCGGCCGTACGCGTGCTGTTCCGCAAGGGTCAGCTCGGCAGTCTCGGTTCGGTGAGCTGGGACTTCGACCACCTCGGCATGATCGAAGCCGAGCCCGTCGACGCGAATGCCGACGCCGAACTCGCCGCGATCGAAGCCGGCGCCCAGGACGTCGAGATCGACGAGGGCGTAACCTTCTACACCGATCCCACCGACCTCGACGCCGTGCAGCGCGCGCTGCCGAACTTCGGCTTCACCGTGCAGAAGGCCTACCTCGGCTACCGCGCCAAGAACCCCGTCAGCCTCGAAGGCGCCGAACTCGAAGAAGTCGAAGCCTTCCTGCAGATGCTCGACGACGACGACGAAGTGCAGACGGTTTACGCGGGGCTCGCCTGATACGGCACTCGCTCAATCCCCCGAAATCGTGTCCGGTCCCGGTCCCGCGGTTTTTTCGTACTTGCCTTTCTCGACCTTGCGGTACTGGGTGAAGCCGTGTTTCGAGAAATGGCTTTCGCGCAGGTGGTGCGCGCCGCCGACGATGACGGCGCTGGCCGAGATGACGCGGCGGATCGGTTGCTTGCAGGTCTCGCAGTGGGTGAGTTCGGGGTCGGAGATTTTCTGCATGACCTCGAAGCTCGGCGCGCAGTCGCTGCAGCCGAGGGTCACGGGGGCGTATTCGTAGATCGGCATGGCGGTTCTCCTCGGCGCGGAAGTGGGCGCGTTCGGGGCGCGGATCAAGGTTCTTCGAGCGCAGCGGCGGCGATGTCGGCTTCGGCGTCGGGCACGACGGCCATCGGCGCGGCGTCGGGCGCGATGTCGACGAACTGCTTCCAGCGATTCACGATCAGGCAGAACAGATCGGCGGTTTTCTCGGCGTCGTAGACGGCCGAATGGGCTTCGTCGCCATTCCAGTCCAGGCCGGCCGCCTGCACCGCACGGCTGAGCACGGTCTGCCCAAGCGCGAGGCCGGCCAGCGAAACCGTGTCGAAGCACGAGAACGGATGGAACGGGCTGCGCTTGTGGCCGGTGCGCTTGATCGCGGCATTGAGGAAGCCGAGATCGAAATGCGCGTTGTGGCCGACCAGCACGGCGCGCGTGCAATCGTTGGCCTTCATCGCCTTGCGCAGCGGCGCGAACAGGTGCTCGAGCGCGACCTTCTCGTCGAGCGCGGCGCGGAACGGGTGGGTCGGGTCGATGCCGGTGATCTCGAGCGCGCGCGGATCGATGTGGGCGCCTGGAAACGGCACGACATGCGTCGACACCGTTTCGCCGCGCACCACCTCGCCGGCCGCGTTCATCAGGATCGGCACCGCGGCGATTTCCAGCAGCGCGTCGCGCTCGGCATCGAAGCCGCCGGTCTCGACGTCGACGACGACCGGCATGAATCCGCGGAAGCGCTCCGCGAGACGCGCGTTGAACTTCGTCAGCTGCATGCGCGGCAGGATATCAGGCCCGCGACGTCCAGCCCGAGCGGCTGCCGCCGCCATTGCCGCCGCCGCCGCGATTGCGGCGCTGGCCCGGCTTGGCGCCGGCGCTGGCCGGCTTGGCGTGGTGCGGGCGATGTCCGGACGGCTTGCTGCTGCCCGACTTCTGCTGCGGCGGGCGCTGGCCGCGATTGCCGACCACCGGGCGCGGGGCGCCGGCGTCGAGGCGCAGCGCGCCCGAGGGCTCGAAGCCCTTGAAATTCTCGATCAGCACGTCCTGCTTGATCAGGCGCTGGATGTCGCGCAGCAGGCCGGACTCGTCGTGCGAGACCAGCGAGATCGCCTGGCCGGTTTCGCCGGCGCGGCCGGTGCGGCCGATGCGATGCACGTAGTCCTCGGCGACCATCGGCAGGTCGAAGTTGATGACCACCGGCAGCTGCGGGATGTCGAGCCCGCGCGCGGCGATGTCGGTGGCGACCAGGGCCGTGATGCGGCCCGACTTGAAGTCGGCCAATGCCTTGGTGCGCGCGCCCTGGCTCTTGTTGCCGTGGATGGCGGCGGCGCGGAAGCCGGCGCCTTCCAGCACTTCGGCGAGCTTGTTCGCGCCATGCTTGGTGCGCGAGAAGATCAGGGTCTGGCGGCGCGAGTCCTGCGCCATCACCTCGATCAGCAGGTTGCGCTTGCGGCTGGCGTCGACCGGATGCACGCGATGCGTGATGGTTTCGGCGATGGTGTTGCGCGGCGTCACCGAGACCTCGCGCGGGTCGCGCAGGAACTGCGCGGCGAGCTGCTTGATGTCGTCCGAGAACGTGGCCGAGAACATCAGCGTCTGGCGCTGTTTCGGCAGGTAGTTCAGCACCCGCTTCAGCGCCGGCAGGAAGCCCATGTCGAGCATGCGGTCGGCTTCGTCCAGCACCAGGGTGTCGATCGCCGACAGGTCCGCGGTGCGCTGGCCGAGGTGGTCGA
>CALMWD010000316.1 GCA_937873105.1 uncultured Rhodanobacteraceae bacterium | reverse complement strand
CCCAGATTTTGTATTACCCTCACGAAACGAAGGAGCCCACTGTGAGCCAAAAGATCCTCTACATCGACATGGATGGCGTCATCTGCGATTTCTATTCCGCGTTCGACAAACTCGCGCCAGAAGTGCGCACCGAATACGCCGGCGCGGCCCCCGTCGAGCTCGAGAACCTGATCAGCGAACCGGTCGAGGAAGCGCTCGGCGTCGTCAAGAACGTGCGCCGGGTCAAGTCGGTGTCCCGCGCCGGCCAGTCGGACGTGATCCTCGAGTTCGCCTGGGGCACGGACATGGATCTGGCCGGACTCGAAGTGCGCGAAAAACTCGAGGTGCTGGTGCTGCCGATGGAGGCGACGCGGCCGCAGCTGCTGCGCTTCGATCCCTCGACCGAGCCGATCCTGCGCTACGCGTTGATGGGCGAGGGCGAGCGCGACACCTTCAACGAGGCCGAACTGAAGCAGCTGCGCCGTTACGCCGACGAGCAGCTGAAGAAGCGGCTGGAGCCGGTCGCCGGCGTCGCTGCGGTCAAGATCGGCGGCGGCCTCGAGGACGAGGTGCAGGTCGAGATCGACCAGCAGAAGCTGAAGCAGCTGAACATGAGCGTGGGCCAGGTCATCGACCGCCTGCGTGCCGAAAACGTGAACGTGTCCGGCGGCCGTCTCGACGAGGGATCGCAGCGCTATCTGGTACGCACCATCAACCAGTTCGCGACGGTCGAGGACATCGGCGCCATGCTGCTCAGCCCGGACGGCCAGGTCACGCTGCGCCTGCGCGACGTGGCGACGGTGAAGCAGGGCTACCGCGAACGCGAATCGGTGATCCGCGTCGACGGCCGCGAGGCGGTCGAAATCGCGATCTACAAGGAAGGCGACGCCAACACCGTGGCCGTGGCCGAGTCGGTGAAGCGCGCCGTGAAGTCGTTGCAGGACGGCAAGCAGCTGCCGCCGACCGCGAAGCTCGAGAACATCGACGACCAGAGCCGCTTCATCCGCAGTTCGCTGGACGAGGTGAAGTCCGCGGCGATCCAGGGCGGCCTGCTCTCGATCCTGGTCATCTTCCTGTTCCTGCGCGACGCCTGGTCGACCTTCGTGATCGGCGTGTCGCTGCCGGTGTCGATCGTCGCCACCTTCTTCTTCATGGGCCAGTTCGGCATCAGCCTGAACGTGATGTCGCTCGGCGGCCTCGCGCTGGCTACCGGCATGGTCGTGGACGACGCCATCGTCGTGCTCGAGAACATCTCGCGATTGCGCGACAGGGGCATGGGCGTGCTCGAAGCGGCGATCAAGGGCACGCAGGAGGTCGGCATGGCGGTGACCGCCTCGGTGCTGACCTCGGTCGCGGTGTTCTTCCCGCTGGTCTTCGTCGAGGGCGTCTCCGGGCAGCTGTTCCGCGACCAGGCATTGACGGTGACGATTTCGCTGCTGGTGTCGCTGGTCGTGTCGCTGACCCTGATCCCGATGCTGTCGTCCCTGCGCGCCGACATCGGCCGCCATGTCGCCGGCGACGAGCGGGCGACGCCGCCTGCGCCCCTGCCGCGCAATCCGCTGTTGCGCCTGATCGCTGTCGTGTTCCGCGCGATCGGTACCGTGCTGCGCTTCGTCGTGTTCTGGCTGGCGCGCCTGTTCGGCCGCGTGTTCGGCCTGGTATCGATGCTGCTGTCGCGCCTGCTGGCGCCGCTGGCCGCGGCCACGAATCGCATGCAGGACGCCGTCGAGGCCCGTTACGGGCGTTTCCTGCCGTATGCCTTGGCGCATCCCGGGCAGATCCTGGGCGTTGCCGCGCTGGCGCTGGCCTTTGCAGTGGCCTTGTTGCCGGGCCTGGGGCTCGACCTTGTGCCGCAGCTGTCGCAGGGCCAGTACGAAGCGACGCTGAAGCTTCCGCCGGGCACGCCGCTGGCGCGCACCGATGCGATCGTGCGCGAGATGCAGCGCCGGCACATGGACGATCCCGAGATCGCGACGATCTACGGCGTCAGTGGTGCCGGCACGCGCCTCGACGCCAATCCGACCGAGAGCGGCGAGAACATCGGTCGCCTCGTCATCGGGCTCGCCGAAGGCGCGGGTGCGGAAGCCGAGGCGCGTTCGATGGCGAAGTTGCGCCAGACCGCCGAGGCGCTGGGCGTGCGCGACGCCAACTTCGCGCGCCCGGCCCTGCTGAACTACTCGACGCCGCTGGAAATCGAGATCGCGGCCTATGACCTGGACCGCCTGAAGGCGGCCGGCCGTGCCGTCGTCGCGGCCCTCGACGCCTCCGACCGCTACACCGACGTGAAGTCGACGGTGGAGCAGGGCCAGCCCGAGATCCAGATCCGCTTCGACCAGGAGCGTGCCGCGGCGCTGGGCCTGAGCACGCGCCAGATCGCCGACCAGGTGGTGCGCAAGGTGCGCGGCGAGGTGGCCACGCGCTACAGCTTCCGCGAACGCAAGATCGACGTGTTGGTGCGCGCGCTGGAGGAAGATCGCGCCTCGGTCGAGGACGTCCGAAACCTGATCGTCAATCCGCAGAGCGACAAGCCGGTCACGCTGGCCGCCGTGGCCGACATCGTCGCCACCGAAGGCCCGGGCGAGATCCGCCGCTCCGACCAGGAACGCGTCGCCATCGTCTCGGCCAACCTGGCGTACGGCGACCTCGGCACGGCCGCGGCCGAAGCGCGGCGCCTGATGGCGGATGCGAACTTGCCGGCCGGCGTCGAGGTGCGCGTGAGCGGCCAGAGCGAGGAGCTGCAGGCCTCGATCGATTCGCTGCTGTTCGCCCTCGGTCTGGCGGTGTTCCTGGTCTACCTGGTGATGGCCTCGCAGTTCGAGTCCCTGCTGCATCCGTTCGTCATCCTGTTCTCGATCCCGCTGGCCATCGTCGGTGCGGTCGTCGGTCTCAAGGCGTTCGGCATGCCGCTGTCGGTCATCGCGGGCATCGGCATCATCATGCTGGCGGGCATCGTCGTGAACAACGCCATCGTGCTGATCGACCGGGTCAACCAATTGCGCGGCGAAGGCGTGGCCAAGACCGACGCGCTGGTCGAGGCCGGCCGTTCGCGCCTGCGTGCGATCACGATGACGACCATCACCACCCTGGTCGGCTTCCTTCCGATGGCGCTGGGCCTGGGCGATGGCGCCGAGATCCGCCAGCCGATGGCGATCACCGTCATCGCCGGCCTGACCGTGTCGACGGTGCTGACCCTGGTCGTGATTCCGGTGGTCTACCTGCTGATGGACCGGCGCCCGGATTCGGCCTACGTCGAGGACGCGCGTCGCGCCGAACTGGCCGCAGCGGCGGCGGAGTGAGCGCATGAGCCTGGTCGATCTCAGCCTGCGCCGCCCGGTCACGACCGTGATGGCTTTCATTTCGCTGGTCGTCGTCGGCCTGCTGGCCGCCGTGCGCCTGCCGCTCGAGTACCT
>CALMWD010000315.1 GCA_937873105.1 uncultured Rhodanobacteraceae bacterium | reverse complement strand
CACCAGGCGCGTGATCGAATCGCCCAGCGCATTCGCATCGGTGCTCTGGAAGGTGTTCTCGCGGCTGTAGTTCGCGCCGAACACCGCATCGATGCGTTCGTTGGCGAAATTGAACTGCATCTCCGAGTAGAAAATGTCGGAATCCTCGCGGTTGTTGGTGTCGAAGTAGCGGGTCGCATCCGCGGTACCGTCCTCGTCCTCGCGGTTCGTCGTTTCCCACTCGCGGTAGCTCAGGATCAGCTTGCCGCTCCACGCCTCGCTGAAATCGTGGAACAACTTGCCGGTCACGCCGTACATGTCGCGGGTCTCCTCCGCCTCGCGCACGTCGTTCTCGTACCTGCCTGCGAACGGATCCGTGCTGTAGGCGTAGGGACTGATGCCGATGGCCATCGTCGGCGACTGGTCGAAGCGGTCCCAGTCGTAGGCCAGGTAGGCGCGGGTCGCATCAGTCATGTCCCAGGCGGCCGCGATGCGTGCCGCCTGGTTGTCGCGATCGGCGGCCTGCGCGGACGAGGGTCCCACGTTGCGGGCAATGCCGTCGCGCTCGTTCGAGAGCACGTTGGCGCGCAGGGCAAACGTGTCGCTCACCGGCACGTTCACCATGCCCTCGACGCGCAGCAGGTTGTAGTTGCCGCCGCGCACGTTCACGAAGGCCTCGAATTCATCCGCCGGCGCGCGCGGCACCATGTTGATCACGCCGACCGCGGCATTGCGCCCGAACAGCGTGCCCTGCGGCCCCTTCAGCACCTCGACGCGCTCCATGTCGGCGAAGGCCATCGTGGTGGCGGCACGCGGCAGGTAGACCTCGTCGTAGAAGGTGGCGACCGACGGATCGCCCCCGGTGGAGATGTTCGGGCTCGAGATGCCACGCACGTTGTAGCTCTGCTGCGTGAAGGTCTCGCCGTCAGCCTCGAAACCCGGGATGAAATCGTCGATCTGCTGCAGGGTCAGCGCACCGGTGTTCAGGATGTCCCGGGACGTGAAGGTACCCACGGCCACCGGCACGTCGAGCGATGCCTGCTCGCGCTTCTGTGCCGTCACGACGATCTCCTCGAGTTCCACGCGCGAGACCGGCGGTTGCGCCAGCGCCAGTGGTGCGAAGGCGCCCAGCAGGGCCGCGCCTGCGCCGAGAGCGCCTGCGGCGCGAACAAAAGCGGCCAACGGCCGGACCATGGTTTCCATGCATACCCCTTGCGAATCGCTGTTGTTGTTGTGTGCCGGATCGGGCGCTGCTCGCGTCGTGATGAAGTCGGCCCGGGGATGTTAGCATCCACCCATCCAGCGGTCAGCAGGGCAGCCGATGCACGCACACGCAGTCACCAACCCGGGCGCCGCGCTCCTGGCATGCATGCAGCGCATCGCGGCGGCCGGGCTGTCGCAGGGCAGCTCGGGCAACGCGTCCGTTCGCAGTGCGAACGGGTTCTGGATCACGCCGACGGGAATGCCGCCGCAACGCATGCGCGCCGCCGATGCGGTCGAGATCGATCCGGGGGGCCGAGTGCTCGCCGGGACGCTGCGCCCGTCCAGCGAATGGCCGATGCATGCGGCGATCTACCGCGCGCGCCCCGACGCGCAGGCGATCGTGCATTGCCACTCGCGCCACGCCACCGCGCTCGCCTGCTGCGGGCGTGACATCCCGGCGTTCCACTACATGGTGGCCGTGGCCGGCGGTGACTCGATCCGCTGCTCGCCCTATGCGCTGTTCGGCTCGCAGGCACTGGCCGAACATGCCGTGGCGGCCCTGCGCGAACGTCGCGCCTGCCTGCTCGGCAACCACGGCCAGATCGCGATAGGCGACTCGCTGGAATCGGCGCTGGCGCTGGCGATCGAGGTGGAGGAGCGTGCGGCGCAGTATGGCGCAGCGCTCGCGATCGGCGAGCCGCGCCTTCTCGACGGCGCGCAGATGCGCGAGGTGATCGGACGATTCGCCGGTTACGGGCAGCCGCAACGGCGCGACGAACCCTGAGGCTTCAGCCGTTGCAGCCCAGCAGCGTGAGCTCCTGCGCCGGCTTGATCGTGTAGCGCGGCGCGGCGATCCGGTTGGCGCGCGCCAGCGCCTGCGGCGCGGCGAAGCCCGGCTTGCGCGCGATGCTCGCCAGCGTATCGCCGCGCTTCACCACGTAGCGCTTGCCGCCACCGTTGGCCACGCCGCCGGGCTGGCGCGCGTCCTGCAACAACATGGCGAGCTCCGCCATGCGGCCGTCGACGCACTGGCTGCGGTAGACCTCGGCCAGCGGGGCCGGCATCGCCACGCTGGAGCCTGCGGGCAGGCGCTTGTTGGGATCGACGCGCGGATTGAGGTTGCGCAGGGTGCGGAACCAGCCGTCGCGGCTGCCGGCCTGGCCAAGGCAGACGGTGAGCTCGCTCAGCGTCATCGCCTTCACCAGCTGCACCTGGCCCGGCGAGGCATCGACCCGCGGGAACTCCAGCCCGTAGTCCTCCGGGTGCAGGAACAACCACGCCGCCGCCAGCACGTAGGGCACATACTCCTGCGTCTCGCGCGGGAGCTTGCCCTGGATCTCGCCGGACCAGTAGTTCTTGCTGCGCGAGCTCTGCGCCAGGCGCCGCATCCGGCCTTCCCCGCCGTTGTAGGCCGCGAGCGCCATTTCGAGATTGTTGTTGAGATGGCGGAACTGCTCGTTCAGGTACGCCACGTTGGCGCGCGCCGCAGCCGCCGGATCGTAGCGCGTGTCGAAGCCGTTCTGGTTGTTCAGCCCGAAACGCAGCCCCGTGTGGTACATGAACTGCAAAGGACCCGCGGCCCCGGATTGCGACACCGCGTGCACCTTGCCGCCGGACTCCTTGGCCATGATCCCGAACAGCAGCGCCTCCGGCAGGCCGGCCTCTTCGTAGGCCGGCCACATCAGGTGACGCATGTATTCATAGTTCTCGTAGGCGTCGATGAGGTTCGGCCGC
>CALMWD010000314.1 GCA_937873105.1 uncultured Rhodanobacteraceae bacterium | reverse complement strand
GGCCGAGCTGATCGACGCCGTGGTCACCGAGGGCGGCGTCATCGAAAATCGCGACGCGGCGAAGATTGCGGCGATGTTCGGGCGGCTCTAGGAAAAGCGGGCGCCCTGGACGGGTTCCCTGCTACAATTCGACACTTCGCGCGGCCCATTTCGGCCTTGTCGGGCGGCGTGCAATCGAATGATTCTGCAGGGATTCCTGATGTCCGAGTTCGCCAAGGAAATTATCCGCGTCAACATCGAAGACGAGATGCGCCAGAGCTACCTCGACTACGCCATGAGCGTGATCGTGGGACGCGCGCTGCCCGACGTCCGCGACGGCCTGAAACCGGTGCATCGACGCGTGTTGTTCGCGATGAACGAGCTCGGCGCGCACAGCAACAAGCCGTACTACAAGTCGGCGCGTATCGTCGGTGACGTGATCGGTAAGTACCACCCGCATGGCGACGCGTCCGTCTACGACACCCTGGTGCGCATGGCCCAGCCGTTCTCGCTGCGTTACATGCTGGTCGACGGCCAGGGCAACTTCGGTTCGGTCGACGGCGACTCCGCCGCGGCGATGCGATACACCGAAGCGCGCATGGCCAAGCTCACCCATGACCTGCTCGCCGACATCGACAAGGAAACCGTCGACTTCGCGCCGAACTACGACGAGAAGGAACTGCAACCGACGGTCCTGCCGACGCGGGTCCCGAACCTGCTGATCAACGGATCGGCCGGCATCGCGGTCGGCATGGCCACGAACATCCCGCCGCACAACCTGGGCGAAGTGATCGACGCCACCATCGCCGTCATCGACGATCCCGAGATTTCGATCGACGCACTGATGCAGCACGTGCCCGGTCCGGATTTCCCGACCGCCGGCATCATCAACGGCAGCTCCGGCATCATCGAGGCCTACCGCACCGGCCGCGGCCGCATCCTGATCCGCGCCAAGGCCGAGATCGAGACCGATGGCGACGGCCGCGACGCCATCATCATCACCGAGCTGCCGTACATGGTGAACAAGGCGCGGCTGATCGAGAAGATCGCCGAGCTGCACAAGGAGAAGAAGATCGAAGGCATCGCCCCCGACGGCCTGCGCGACGAGTCCGACAAGGACGGCATGCGCATCTTCATCCAGGTCAAGCGCGGCGAGCAGGCCGACGTGCTGCTGAACAACCTGTTCCAGCAGACCCAGCTCGAAACCGTGTTCGGCATCAACATGGTGGCGCTGGTCGACGGCCAGCCGAGGCTGCTCAACCTCAAGGACATCCTCGAAGCCTTCGTGCGCCACCGCCGCGAAGTGGTCACCCGCCGCACCATCTTCGAGCTGCGCAAGGCCCGCGGTCGCGCCCACGTGCTGGAAGGACTGACGGTCGCGCTTGCGAACATCGACGAGATGATCGAGCTGATCAAGACCTCGCCGAACCCGAACGAGGCGCGCGAACGTCTGCTCGCCAAGCGCTGGGAGCCGGGGCTGGTGCGTGCGCTGCTGGGCGAGGCGGGCGCGGAACTGTCGCGTCCGGAAGACCTGGCCGCGCACGAAGGCCTGTTCGAGGACGGTTATCAATTGTCGGAAGTGCAGGTCAAGGAAATCCTCGACATGCGCCTGCAGAAGCTCACCGGGCTGGAGCAGGAAAAACTCACCGACGAATACAAGGCGCTGCTCGACACCATCCGCGGCCTGATCGCGATCCTGACCGATCCGGTCCTGCTGCTGAAGCTGATCCGCGACGAACTGGTCGAGATGAAGGAGGCCTACGGCGACGAACGCCGTACCGTCATCCAGCACAACCAGGAGGACCTGAAGAACGAGGACCTGATCGACAAGCAGGACCTCGTGGTCACGCTGTCGCATACCGGCTACGCGAAGGCGCAGCCGGTGACCGACTACCGGGCCCAGCGCCGCGGCGGCAAGGGGCGTTCGGCGACGGCGATCAAGGAAGAGGACTTCATCGAGAACATCCTGGTCGCGCACAGCCACGACACCATCCTCTGCTTCACCTCGGCCGGCCGCGTGTTCTGGCTGCGCACCTTCCAATTCCCGATGGCCGGGCCGAACTCGCGCGGCCGCCCGATCGTGAACCTGTTGCCCAAGCTCGAGGAGGGCGAGAAGGTCAACGCGATGCTGCCGGTGCGCGAATACAGCGAGGATCGCTACGTGTTCTTCGCGACCCAGGCCGGCGTCGTGAAGAAGACCCCGCTCAGCGACTTCTCGCGCCCGCGTTCGATCGGCATCCGCGCCGTCGAACTGGACGAGGGCGACCGCCTGGTCGATGTCGCCATCACCGATGGTTCGCGCGACGTGATGCTGTTCGCATCGAACGGCAAGGCCGTGCGTTTCGCCGAGGGCGAAGTGCGCGCGATGGGGCGCGGCGCCCGCGGCGTGCGCGGCATGACCCTGGCCGAAGGCGAGCGCGTGGTCACGATGATCGTGGCCGATGTCGGCGACATTCTCACGGCGACCGAGCGCGGCTACGGCAAGCGCACGCCGCTCGACGACTATCCGCGCAAGGGCCGCGGCACCCAGGGCGTGATCGCGATCCAGACCTCGGACCGCAACGGCGCCCTGGTCGGCGCGCTGCAGGTGACCGAGGCCCACGAGATCATGCTGATCAGCAACCAGGGCACCCTGGTGCGCACGCGTGTGGCCGAGGTCGCCCAGGTCGGGCGCAACACCCAGGGCGTGACCCTGATCCGCCTGCCGGCGGACGAGGCCCTGGTCGGTCTGGCCAAGGTCGAGGCCTTGCCGGACGAGGCGGACGGCGACGAGGCGGTCGACGGCGACGCCGCCGCTCCGGCGCCGGAGCAGGGCGGATGATCGCCTGGCGGAAGTTCGCTTTGCTGTTCGCGCTGGCCTGCGCCGGTGCGGCCGCGCGTGCGGACGTCGGCCTGGATGCCGATACCGCCGCGTCGACCCGGGCGCGCATCCAGTCCGCCCGCGATGCGGTGCTGCCCTATGTCGTCAGCATCTTCGTCGTGCGCGAGGATGCCGTGCAGGGACGCGCCGAACTGCGCGTCTCGGCCGGCAGCGGCACCATCGTCTCGCGCGACGGCCATGTCGCGACCAATGCCCACGTCACCGAGAACGGCAAGCGTTTTCGCGTCGTGCTTGCCGACAAGCGCGAGCTCAGCGCCATCCTGGTCGGCGAGGACGCCTTGTCCGACATCGCCGTGCTCAAGATCCGCGACGTGCCCGAGGAGGGCTTTCCGTTCGCGCGTTTCGCGACCGAGAACGACCTGCAGGCCGGCGACGTGGTCATGGCCATGGGTGCGCCCTGGGGCATGGCGCATTCGGTGTCGCAGGGGGTCGTGAACAATCCCGAACGCCTGCTGCTGTCGTTGTTCCAGGACGAAGCCGACTACGAGCAGCAACTCGGCCAGAACCAGCCGACCGCACGCTTCTACGCCTGGATCCAGCATGACGCCTCGATCTCGCCGGGCAATTCCGGGGGTCCGCTGGTGGACCTGCGCGGCCGCATCGTCGGCATCAACACCCGCGGCAACATCATGGGCGGTGACATGGCCTTCGCGATCCCGGCGCCGGTCGCGGCGAGCATCGTTTCCGACCTGATCGCGCACGGCACGGTGCCGCGCAGCTTCTTCGGTTTCGGCGTGCGTTCGCTGAAGCGCTCCGGCTACGACCGCGGCGTGCTGGTCAGCTCGGTCATTCGCGGATCGCCGGCGGCCCAGTCCGGCCTGGAGCCGGGCGATCGCATCGTCGCGCTCGACGGCGCGCCGGTGACGGTGGCCGAACCGGAGCAGGTGCCGCCTTTCCTGCGCGCCCTGACCGAGCGCGCGATCGGCGCGACGATGGCGGTGACCTACCTGCGCGACGGCAAGGAACATCGCGCTTCCCTGATGTCGACCGAGTATCCGCCGGACCTCGGCCACGACCTCGAGGTGAAGGCCTGGGGCGTGACCTTCACCGAGCTGACCCCGAACATCGCGCGCTCGCGCTACCTGGGCCGCGAAGCCGGCCTGCTGGTTACCGGCGTGCTGCCGGGCAAGCGCGCCGCCACCGCGCATCCGCCCTGGCTGGTCGGCGACGTGGTCCATGCCATCGACGGCAAGCCGGTGTCGAGCCGCACCGACATGCAGGCCCTCGACCTCGACAATGGCGGCGCGGCT
>CALMWD010000313.1 GCA_937873105.1 uncultured Rhodanobacteraceae bacterium | reverse complement strand
GCTGCATCGCCGGCGGCGTCACCGTCAACGACGCGCTGCTGCAATTCGCCGCCAGCGAACTGCCTTTCGGCGGCGTCGGCCCCAGCGGCATGGGCCACTACCACGCGAAGGAAGGCTTCCTGAATTTCAGCAAGCTGCTGCCGATCGTCTACCAGTCCCGCTTCACCGGCTTCGACTTCCTCCTGCGCCCGCCCTACAAGGGCATCGCGGATGCGCTGGTGAAGTTCCTGTCGCGTTGACGTCTTTGCAGCGCCAATGACAGACATTTGTCTTACAATGGCCCAATGAAGACCATCAGCAAGCGTGAACTGAACCAGGACACGGCGGGCGTGCTGGATGCCGTGAAGAATGGACGCCCTGTCATCGTGACCGAGCGCGGCGTGGCACGCTGGCGGATCGAAGCACTGGAAACATCGACCGACACCGTCGCGCGGTTGCGCGCCGAAGGGCGCATCACGCCGGCCAAGGCCATGCCGGCACCATGGCCAGTCGCCAAGGCCCGCTACACGCCCGCTCAGGTGGACGCGTTGTTCGCCGAGTCGCGCGGCGATCGCTGATGCGCTGGTACATCGACGCATCGGTCGCGTTGCATGCCTTGCTTCCCGGCGGCGATTTGCGGGCACGCCGCTGGCTCGATGCGGTGACCCAGGCCGGCGACGAGGTGTTTTCGTCCATGCTCCTGCATCTGGAGTTGGCGCGCGTCCTGCGTCGCGAAGCGCTGGATGTCTCGATGGCCCGCCCGGTGCTTGACCGCGTGAATCTGGTGAGCATCGACGACGGCGTGCTTCGTTTCGCTGCGGCGATCGAAGCGCACATCAAGTCACTCGACGCCATCCATCTGGCCACCTGCGCCCTGCTCGGTGCGAACATCAGCGTGGTCACCCACGACATGCAGATGTCCGCCGCGGCCGCAAGCCTCGGTCTCGACACGATCGACCCGCTCGCATAGTCACTCCAGCGCCGCCATGAGCCCGGGGTTGGCGTCGGGGCGCTGCCCGCCAAGGTGGCGCCGCCAAGCCCGGTTGGCCCCTTGGATCGCGGTTCTGCGTATGACCCTGCAATGGACACGATCGAGACGCCATGAACCGAACGCATGCCCTGACGCTGTTGCTGGCGAGTGTTCTGCCGACCGCGGCGGCGCAGACGCGCGTGGACTGGTCCACGGTCGACGGCGGCGGCGGCGAATCGACGGCAGGTCGATACGCGCTTCGAGGCACCGTCGGCCAGCCCGATGCCGAGCGGGTGTCCCTGTGTTCCGCCGACGGCGGTCCCGGCTGCGTGCAGCCGCGCTTCGAGCTGGTCGGCGGCTACTGGACCGGGGCGTCGCCGAGCGCGCCCAGCGATGAACTTTTCGGAGACGGATTCGAGCCATGAAACCGATGCTTGCCCTGTTGTTTGCAGGACTTCCGCTGGCCGCGTTCGCGCAGGCCGACACCAGTTTCACCTACCAGGGCGAGCTGCGCGTGGACGGCGCGCCCGCCGTCGGCGAGTTCGACCTGGAGGCCTGCGTCTATGCCGTCGCCACGCAAGGATCGGCGCTGGCCTGCGCCGAGCCGATCGAGAACTTGCCGATCGCGGACGGCCGCTTCACGGTGGCGCTCGATCTCGGCCCGGTCTTCGACGGCACGCCGCGTTATCTCGAACTGCGCGTGCGCGGCGGGGCCGAAACCGCGCCGCATCTGCCGCTGCAACCACGGCAAGTCCTGCGCGCGACGCCGCAGGCGCAATACGCGGCGCGCGTGCCGTTCACCGGGGTGGCCGGACTGCCGCCCTCGCTCAGCGACGGCGACGATGTCGGCGTGACCCAGGTCGTGGCCGGCGCGGGGCTCAGCGGCGGCACGATCACCAGCAGCGGCACCTTGGCCATTGCGCCCGGCGGCGTCACCGCCACGATGCTCGCGCCGAACGCGGTCGGCAGCACCCAGATCGATCCCACCCAGGTGCAGACGCGCATCGCCGGGCAGTGCCGCGAAGGCGAATACTTCCGCGGCATCGGCGTGGACGGCACGCCGCAGTGCGCGCTGCTGCCCTTGCCCTTCGACCGCATCCTCGACAGCGCGCTCGACGTCGGTCGGTACGTGCGCCTCGCGCTGCGCGACGACGGGCGCCCGGTGCTGGCCTATCACGAGGACGCGCTCGGCAGCGTGCGGCTCTACAGCTGCGCCGATGCGGTGTGCAGCAGCGGCAGCATGCGCACCATCGCCACCGCCGGCGATGCCGGCGAAGGCATCGCCCTGGCGCTGCGCGGCGACGGTCGTCCGCTGATCGCCTACATCGACGACAGCAGCGACACCCTGCACATCTATTCCTGCAGCAATGTCGAATGCACGGCCGGCACCTCCAGTCCGCTGGAGTCGCCCGTTGTGCCGGGCACCGTCGACATGGCCCTGCGCGCCGACGGGCGCGCCGTCGTGGTCTACGAGACGATGCAATCCGGAGGCACGCCTTCGTACATGCGCACCTGGCAATGCGCCGACATCGATTGCAGCTCGGGAACGGCGCGGAACCACGACACCTATCCGACCGAGGTCGCGATCGCCATTCGCCCCGATGGCCGCCCCTTGCTGGCGGCCGGCGGCAACGCCGGCCGAGCCGATTCGCCGCGCTTCTGGGACTGCGCCGACGCGAACTGCACCAGCGGCACCCTGCGGGCAACGAGCGGCGTGCAGTACCAGCAGGTCGCCGGGATCCGGCTGCGCCCGGACGGTCGCGCCCTGCTGCTGGCCAAAGGCATGGGCGGATGGCCCTCCGTCGTCGCCTGCGGCGACATCAACTGCACGAGCGCTCCGAGCTACAGCATCCCGGGTTGCTCGCCGGTATCGGCCAGCGACTTCGCCATGCGCCCGGGCGGTACTGCAGTGGTCGCCTGCACCAGCTTCCTCGACGGCACGCACGAACTGGGCCTCCACGACTGCACCACGGCGACCTGTTCGAGCGGGTCGATGCGCCCCTTGTTGCCCCATGGTCGCGCCGGTACCGCGGTGGCCGTCGCGGTGCGCGCGGACGATCGACCGGTCATCGCCTACTACGACCAGGCCAATGGCGATCTCGGTCTCTACATCTGCGGCTCGCCGAGCTGCCCCTGAGCCGCCCGCGGCCCGTTCGATCGCGCCACGGCGCGCTCAGCCCAGGGCATGCCGCATCGGCACCGCGGCTTCGATCTCGATGCGGAGGTCGTCGCGGCAGACGTCGCCGTGCAGGAGCATGAAGCAGGTATTGGCGCCGAGCAGGCGCTGCAGGTGGGCGCGCACCGTTCCGGCTTCGGCGGGATCGCGCAGGTAGACGCGCAGCAGTCCGTCGCGGCCGAGGTCGGCGCGGGCATGGGCGCGGGCGCTGGCGGCGACGATGAGGGCATCGAGATTGGTCAGGATCTCGTCGAGCTGGGTCAGCGTGTCGTCGTGCCGCGAGGCGTGGCCGACGATGCTGGCGGTACCCGAGATCAGCAGCAGCGGCGTGTCGCCCGGCACCAGCATGGCCCGCGAGAAGCCGGGCGCGACCGGGCCGTAGTCGCGCGGGTAGTCGAAGGCCGACACCTGGCGCGGATTCTCGATCGCGATGCCGGGCCGCTTGCTCGCCAGCCAGTGCACGTGCAGCTGGTCGGGCGGACTGGGCAGGCCGATCGCGGTCGCGGCGGCATACCCTTCGGCCGGCGGCTGCGCGATCACGCGCGCGCGTCCGGCCACGAAGCGGCGATATCGCTCGTCGTCGCCCTCGCCGTCATTGATCGCCCCGAAGTAGTTCCAGATGCGCACGACATGCGCGAAGCCGAGGCGATGGCTGTGCGCCTGCATCAGCCCATAGGCGTGTTCGGTCGCGGTGGCGAGATCGCCGCCTTCGTCCAGTTCGAGCGAGCCGAACAGCCAGTCCTCGGAATGGCGCAGCGTGAAATGCTGGTGCCGTTCGATGCGCGGCGCTTCGGCCACGTTCCAGAACTCGATGCGCGAGCCGCCGACCAGATCGCGCAAGGGCAGCACGACGCCGTCGGGATATTTCACGTTGGCACGGCCGGGCAGCAGGCAGACCAGCGAGGGTTCGTTCACCGCGGCCGACTGCGCCATCGGGCGCAGGCCGGCATCGGTGTGGATGGGAGCGGATAGGGTCATTGCGGGGCGACACGCAGCAACGCGTCGCAGATGGAAGAAAGGCCGTTATCTTAGCGGTTCGGCCAAGGAATCCGCAGGATGAGCGCGAACACACCCGACCTGGATCGCATGAAGCAATGGCTGATGGGCCTGCAGGACGCGATCTGCGCCGAAGTCGAGGCCCTCGACGGCGCGGCCCGCTTCCGCGAAGACGCCTGGCAACGCGCCGAAGGCGGCGGCGGGCGCACGCGCCTGCTGCGCGACGGCGCGGTGTTCGAGCAGGCCGGCATCGGCTTCTCGGAAGTCCACGGCGCGCAGATGCCGCCGAGCGCGACCGCGCATCGCCCCGAGCTCGCGGGACAACCGTGGACGGCGATGGGCGTGTCCCTGGTCTTCCATCCGCGCAACCCGCACATCCCGACCACGCACATGAACGTGCGCCTGTTCGCGACCCGCGGCGAGACGCCCGCCTGGTGGTTCGGCGGCGGTTTCGACCTGACGCCGTTCTATCCGGTCGATGCCGACATCCGCCACTGGCATCAGGTCGCGCACGATGCCGTCGCGCCGTTCGGCGATGGCTTGTACGAGGAATTCAAGGCCTGGTGCGACCGCTACTTCTTCCTGAAACATCGCGGCGAAACGCGCGGCGTCGGCGGCCTGTTCTTCGACGACCTCAACCGCTTCGATGCCGAGACCTGCTTCGCGCTGACGCGTTCGGTCGGCGAAGCCTTCATGCGCGCGTATGCGCCGGTCGTGCAGGCGCGCCGCAACGACGCGCATGGCGAACGCGAGCGTCAGTTCCAGTTGTATCGACGCGGCCGCTACGTCGAGTTCAACCTGGTCTTCGACCGCGGCACCCTGTTCGGACTGCAGTCCGGCGGGCGCACCGAATCGATCCTGATGTCGCTGCCACCGCTGGTGCGCTGGGAATACGGCTATGCGCCGGAACCCGGCTCCGCGGAGGCGCGCCTGGCCGATTACCTGCGTCCGCGCGACTGGCTCGGGGAACGGCCGCAATGAGCATCTTCAGGAAACACTTCGAGCTCGCCGCGATCGAGGCACGCGGCGCGCAGACGATGCAGGGCACGCTCGGCATCCGCATCACCGAAGTCGGCGACGACTTCCTGCGCGGCACGATGCCGGTCGACCACCGCACCCAACAGCCCTTCGGCCTGCTGCACGGCGGCGCCTCGGTCGCACTCGCCGAAACGCTCGGCTCGATGGCCGGCTGGATGGTGCTGCCGGACGACGGCAGCCGCGTCGTCGGCGTCGAGATCAATGCCAACCACCTGAAGGCAATGCGCGAAGGCGAGGTCGTCGGCACCGCACGGCCCCTGCATCTCGGCCGCAGCACCCAGGTCTGGGAGATCCGCATCACCGACGGCGCGGATGCCCTGGTCTGCATCTCGCGCCTGACCCTGGCCGTGGTCGCGGGCCGATGAAGCGATGAACCCGACGCCGTTCGCCGAACTCTCGCCGGACTTCGTGCTCGACGCGGTGTCGGCGCTCGGTTTCGAGCCGGACGGGCGCCTGCTGGCCCTGAACAGTTTCGAGAACCGCGTCTACCAGGTCGGCATCGAGGCCGGCGAGCCGCTGATCGCGAAGTTCTACCGGCCCGGCCGCTGGACCGATGCGGCGATCCGCGAGGAGCACGCCTTCGCGCACGAACTGGTCGAGGCCGAGTGGCCGGTGGTCGCACCGCTGGTGCTGGACGGCGAGACCCTGTTCGACTGCGACGGCCAGCGC